>NZ_JBUDSQ010000061.1:0-16933 GCF_054921335.1 Desulfoplanes sp.
GTATGTTTTAGGTTTTAGGAAGGAGCGGAGGCGGGAAACCGAGGTCTGATATCCGAAGGCCGCAGTCCGAATGCCTTTGTGGAGACAAGGTATGCCTTGTCTCCGGAGACCTTGCAACGTGTCAGTTTTTATCAGGATTCAATATGCATATTTTATTGACCAATGATGACGGGATCCGGGCCATCGGTCTGCGGGCCCTGTATGCGGAGATGGTCCGTGCTGGTCACCGGGTTTCCGTGGTCGCCCCCATGACCGAACAGAGCGCTGTGGGGCATTCGGTGACCTTTTTTTCGCCCCTTCGGGTCAAGGAGGTCGTCGAGCCCGGATTCACGGGGCTGGGAGTCTTCGGGACCCCGGTGGACTGCGTCAAGCTGGCCCTGACCACCCTGCTGGATCCGTCCCCCGATTTGATCCTTTCGGGCATCAACAACGGGGCCAACGTGGGCGTGGATGTCCTTTATTCGGGCACTGTTTCCGCGGCCACCGAAGGGGCCCTGGCCGGTTTTCCGGCCCTGGCCGTTTCCATAGACGATTTTTTTCCCGAGGATCTCTCGGACCAGGCCCGGTTTGTCCGGGAGTTCATCGCTGATAATCAATGGGAGCGGGTCCCCCAAAAATGCGTCCTGAACCTGAATTTTCCCGCCACGGCCCTGGCCGATTCTCCCGGGCTCCGGGTCTGTTCCCAGACCGTGGCCGTGTATCGGGACGGATATGACGCACGCAACGACCCCAGAGGACGGCCCTACTATTGGCTCACTGGAGAGATACCCCCCGAGGAGGTCGTGCCGGGCACGGACAGGGATCTTTTGACCAAAGGATTCGTCACGTTGACCCCCCTGAGCTTTGATTTTACCAACCGGAAGTTTCTGGGAACACTCGAAAACATGATGACCAACGACAAGGGCGGTAAGTAACCGCCGGCCAACAAAAATACGATCACCAAGGAGGAATACATGCCCCTGACATCACCCAAGGAAATGTTCGACCGTGCTTACGGGGAAGGGTTTGCCGTAGGTGCCTTCAACGTCAACAATATGGAAATTATCCAGGGCATCATGGAGGCCTGTGACGAGAAAAAATCCCCGCTCATTCTCCAGGTTTCTGCCGGTGCCAAAAAGTACGCCGGGCTGGTGTACATCCGCAAACTGGTCGAGGCGGCCGTGGAAGACAAGGATCTGCCAGTGGTTCTCCATCTGGACCACGGGGCCAACTTCGAGATCTGCAAGGAAGTCATTGACGGCGGCTTTTCTTCGGTCATGATCGATGGTTCCCACCTGCCCTTTGAGGAGAATATTGCCGAGACCACAAAAGTGGTCGAGTATGCCCATGACAAGGGCGTGTGGGTCGAGGCCGAGCTGGGCCGATTGGCCGGGATGGAGGAGCATGTCTACTCGGAAAAATCCATCTACACCGATCCGGACGAGGCCGTGGAGTTCGTGGAACGCACCGGGTGCGATTCCCTGGCCATTGCCATCGGCACCAGCCACGGGGCCTACAAATTCAAGATGGACGCCGAACCCGAGCTCGATTTCGAACGTCTGGACACCATCGCTGCTCGGATGCCCGGATACCCCATCGTTCTGCACGGGGCTTCCTCGGTTCCCCAGGAATTCGTCAAGGAATGCAATGAGTATGGGGGACAGGTCGAGGGGGCCAAGGGCGTTCCCGAGGACCTCCTGCGCAAGGCCGCATCCAAGGCCGTGTGCAAGATCAACATCGATACGGATATCCGTCTGGCCATGACCGCCGCCATCCGCAAGGCCCTCGTGGACAATCCGGCCAACTTCGATCCCAGAAAGTACCTCGGCCCTGCAAGGCAGGCGGTCAAGGACATGGTCTCCCACAAGATCAAGAACGTGCTCGGGTCTTCGAACACGATCTAGGCAGGGTGCTGGTTTTTTCGAGCGGACAGGTCCTGCTTCCCGGGCAGGCTTGTCCGTTCTTACGCGATTTTTGCATGCAGGTTGTCCGTGTATTTTTTTCGGAATATAGGGGAATTCGGCTATTGTTTGGATTGTTGACGGGTCGGACACCCTACCGGGGCAGAGTTTTGGCCCGCGAAGGGACTGTTTGACGATTTCGCTCAAGAAAAAGGAGAAACGCTATGGCTATCAGGATTGGTTTGAATGGATTCGGGCGGATTGGTCGGTACATGGCCAGACTAATGGCTGGGGAACAGGATCTGGAGCTTGTCGTGGTCAATGCCCACCGCGGGAGCAACAATGATCTGGCCCATCTATTGCGCTATGATTCCGTACACGGGACTTTTACCGGTGCGGTGGAAGCCAATGAATCGGGGTTTCTTCTGGGAGGCAAACAGGTGGCCATCGAGCGGAACGGACCGGCCGAATGGGATTGGGGAAAATACGGTGTGGACATTCTGCTCGAGACCACCGGGATTTTCAAGGACCGTGAGAGTTGCGACAAGCATTTGGCGGCCGGTGCCAAGAAAGTGGTTGTCAGTGCTCCGGCCAAGGGTGCCGACGTGACCGTGGTCATGGGGGTCAATCAGGAAGAGTACGACCCGTCCCACAAGGTTGTCTCCAACGCCTCCTGCACCACCAATTGTCTTGCCCCGGCCGCCAAGGTCATCCACGATGCCTTCGGGATCAAGCATGGACTCATGACCACCATCCATTCCTATACCATGAGTCAGCGGATTCTGGACGGCACGCACAAGGATCTCCGCCGGGCCCGGGCCGCAGCCCTGTCCATGATCCCCACGACCACGGGGGCGGCCAAGGCCGTTACCCAGGTCATTCCCGCCCTGGCCGGAAAACTGGACGGCATGGCCGTTCGCGTGCCAACCCCCAATTCTTCTCTGGTGGATTTCGTCTGCGAACTGGACAAGGCCACCAGCGCCGAAGAAGTCAATGCGGCCTTGGAGGCGGCCTCAGAGGGGGCCATGAACGGCCCTCTTGGATACAGTGATGAACCCCTGGTTTCCATCGACTATAACGGAAGCATCCACGGCGGTGTGGTCGATTCCCTGTGCACGGCGGTCATGGATGGAACCATGCTCAAGCTCCTGCTCTGGTACGACAACGAAGCCGGATTCTCCAACCAGCTGCTCCGGCTGACCAGAATGGTGGCCAAGGATATGTAACGGACACGAGGATAACGACCGGAAACGGGAGGCGGGCAAACGTCTGGAGAAAGGTCGTCCCGGACGTGTTCCGGGACGTTTATGGATGTGTCGCTGCCCTGACGTTGTGGCCGCGTCTTTGTCCTGCCGGGGCCCGGCCTGCGCCGGGGTGACGGATAGGGGCGTATGGCCGGCTTTTGGGGAATAACCGTGTTCCACGGTCATGGTAGTGGGTAGTGTCCAAAAAACGAATGCGTGAAGCGGTCCTCTCGATGAATTCTGGGGAGGCTGCAGCATATTGGAATAAAGGCGGAATCCGTTCATTGCCGGGCGGATCCCGCCTTTTTTCATCTTTGGCGGCTTGCCTTCGGGACCGTTGTTCTCTAGAAAAATATTTCCATACCGCTCCGTATTTGGCCGAACTTTCAACCCCTACCCCACCCCCTTATGTCAGATTTCACCCATCTCCATTGCCATACCGAATATTCCCTGCTCGACGGTGGTATCCGGATCAAGGATCTCTGTTCCCAGGCCGTTGATTTCGGATTTTCCTCGGCCGCCATCTCCGACCACGGCAACCTGTTCGGGGCCCTGGCCTTCTACCAGATGGCCAAGAAATTCGGGATCAAGCCGATCATCGGGTGCGAGGTCTATGTCACCCCCGGGAACATGCATGACAAGGATACCAGGACGCGGTACCACCTTTTGCTTCTGGCCCAGAATAACCAGGGGTACAAGAATCTGGTCAAACTGGTTTCGGACAGCTTCCTGGAAGGGTTCTATTACAAGCCGCGCGTGGACAAGGCCAAATTGCGGGAGTGCAGCGAGGGGATCATTGCCTCCTCGGCCTGCCTCCAGGGAGAGGTCCCCTATGCGCTGCGGCATAAGGGGTTTGATGAGGCCCTTGCTGCGGCCAGGGAGTATGCATCCATCTATCCTGACCGGTTCTATCTCGAACTCATGGTCAACGGACTCAAGGAGCAGGATTCGGTCAACGAACGGCTAAAGGAACTCGCCGAGACCACGAAACTCCCCCTTTTGGCCACCAATGACTGCCACTATCTCTATAAGGAGGATGCCGAGGCCCACGATATCTTGTTGTGTGTGGGGACGGGTAAGCTGGCCAGCGATCCCAAACGGCTCAAGTTCGATACGGACGAGTTCTATTACAAGTCTCCCGAAGTCATGGAGCACGAATTCCGGGGATGTCCCGAGGCCCTGGAGAATGCTGCGCGTATAGCCGAAGCGTGTAATCTCGATCTGGCTCTGAACCAGCATTATTTTCCCGTCTATGACATTCCCGAGGGCAGGACCCTGGATGAGGAGTTCGTCAAGCTGTCCCAGGAAGGACTCAAGCAGCGTCTGGCACAGCTTCCCTATACAGTGGATGAGCAGGTCTACCAGGACCGTATGGGCCAGGAACTCGACGTGATCATTGAAAAGGGGTTTCCCGCCTATTTTCTCATCGTCCAGGACTTCATCAACTGGGCCAAGGCCGAGGGTATACCCGTGGGGCCAGGGCGCGGTTCCGCGGCAGGGAGTATCGTGGCGTGGTCGCTCAGGATCACCGACCTGGATCCCATCAAGTACAAGCTTTTTTTTGAACGGTTCCTCAATGTCGAGCGGGAGTCCATGCCGGATATTGATGTGGATTTTTGCTACAACCGGCGGGAAGAGGTTATCCAGTATGTGAGCAGAAAGTACGGCAAGGATCATGTGGCCCAGATCGTGGCCATGGGAACCATGAAGGCCAAGGGGGTCGTCCGTGACGTTGGGCGGGTCCTGGATATTCCCCTCAAAGAGGTGGACAAGATTGCCAAACTCGTGCCCGACGATCTGGGAATGACCTTGAAAAAGGCCCTGGAGCAGGAGCCCGAATTGGGCAAATTGATGCGTTCCGATGCTCGTGTGGACAAATTGATTACCATCTGCAAACGCCTCGAGGGGCTGGCCCGTCATGCCTCGACCCATGCGGCCGGGCTCGTTATCTCCCAAAAGCCCATGACCGAATATTTGCCGCTCTTCAGGGGCAAGAAGGGAGAGGTGATCACCCAATTCGACAAGAAAAAGGTCGAGGTGGCCGGGTTGATCAAGTTCGACTTTCTGGGCCTGAAGACCTTGACCGTGATCAATGATGCGCTCCGTTTGATCAAGAAAAACGGCAAAACCGTTCCGGATGTGGAAACCTTGCCCCTGGACGATCCCCAGGCCTTTGAACTGCTCTGCCGCGGCGATAGTGACGGGGTCTTCCAGCTCGAGAGTTCGGGCATGAAGAATGTCTTGCGGAGTATGCACCCAAGCTGCTTCGAGGACATCATCGCCCTGCTCGCCCTGTACCGGCCCGGTCCCCTGGAGAGCGGGATGGTCGAACTCTTCGTGCGCAGAAAGCATGGCGAGGAGAAGGTGGAATACCCCTACCCCAGCCTCGAACCCGTGCTCCAGCCCATTTTGGAGGATACCTACGGGGTCATCCTCTATCAGGAACAGGTCATGAAGATCGCCTCGGATCTGGCCAACTATTCACTCGGTGAGGGTGACATCCTGCGCCGGGCCATGGGAAAGAAGGACCCTGCGGTCATGGCCAAGCAGCGGACGAGATTTTTACAGGGGACCCGGGAGAACGACATCCCGGACGAGGCCGCAGAATATGTCTTCGATCTCATGGAAAAGTTCGCCGGGTACGGATTCAATAAGTCGCACAGTGCTGCCTACGCGCTCATTTCCTACCAGACCGCCTATTTGAAGGCCCATTACCCGGCCGAATTCATGGCCGCCATGATCACTTCCGAGGTGAACAACACGGATAAGGTCATGGCCCATGTCAATGCCTGCAGGGAGATGCATATTCCTGTTCTTCCCCCGGATATCAACCGGAGCGATAACGAATTCACTGTCGAAGGGGAGCAGGTCCGGTTTGGACTGTCCGGGATCAAGGGGGTCGGCGGGGCCGCGGTGCAGTCCATCGTGGACGAACGCCGGGCCACAGGGGATTACGAGAATTTGCTCGATTTTTGTCAGCGTGTGAATATGCGCAAGGTGAACAAAAAGGTCATCGAAAGTTTGACCAAGAGTGGGGCCATGGATCCCCTTGGCTGCACACGATGTTCCGTCATGGAGGGCATGGAGCGGGTCATGTCCATGGCCCAGCGTTCCTCCAAGAGCAAGACCGGTGGGCAGCTCTCGTTTCTGGGGTTGGTCACGGAAACAACCTGTGTGTTGACCGGCCTGGGCATGGATATCGAGGAGGCCCGGCTCCCGGAATACCCGGACGAAGAAAAATTCCGTATGGAAAAGGAGGCCTTTGGTTTCTATCTGGTGGGCCACCCCCTGGCTCCGTATCGGGAAGAGATCCATCGGCACGCGTACGCCACGCTCGAGCGGTTGCGTGAGTCCTCGGTGGGTACCGAGGGAAAGGTGGCCGTGATTGTCACTGCCAGAAAGGAGATCCTGACCAAGAAAGGGGATAAGATGGCCTTTTGTCAGGTCGAGGATCTGACCGGAATGGGCGAGGTGATCGTTTTCCCGGAGGTTTTTCTCCAGTTCCGGGAAGAGCTGGGGAGCGAAGAGCCCCTGTTGCTCGAAGGGGCGGTCATCAAGGATGACCGGGACCAGGCCCGTGAAGAGGAAGAAACCGTTCTCAAGCTTCGGGCCATATCGTTCAAACCCCTGGCCGGGGCCATCAAGGAGGGCATTGCCGCTGCCTCCATCCATGTGGTTCATCCCGAGGGAACGGTGCAGGAGTTCATCGAGGGGCTCAAGGATGTCCTGGACAGATATCCCGGGGAGAATCCGGTCCACCTCTCTTTGGAGATGAACGGGTTTTTATGCACGGTCCGTCTCGGGCCCGCCTTCCAGGTCAGCACGGGACCCGTATTCTGGAAGGAGGTCGAAAACTGGAAGGCGGGGATCTCCCGGAGCGGGGATTTGCCGGGGTGATGGTTTGTTTTGTGGGAAAATTTTAATAAAAAAAGGAAGTTATTGCAATGAGTCATAGCGGAAGGTGGCGTCTCCGTGTCCGTTCGGATTTCAGCGCCGCCCATCAACTCAGGCATTATCAGGGCAAGTGCGAAACCCTCCACGGCCACAATTTCATTGTCGAGGCCGAGGTTTCCGGAACCAGGCTGGACCCCAAGATCGGTTATCTGATGGATTTTAAGGAACTCAAGAACAGGTTGGAAACGGTTCTGGAGACCCTTGACCACACCTGCCTGAACGAACTCCCCTGTTTTGCCACCAGCAATCCGACCTCCGAGGAATTGGCCAGGTATATTTTCGAGGGATTGGACGCACGGCTGCAGGACTGTACTGTCCGGCTGGGCTGGGTTATGGTCGCGGAAAAGGACAGCTCCATGGCATTTTACGAGCGGTGTGATCACGGCCTGCAACATACCGGACCGGAGGGAACACCGTGAGAGCCGTTATCCAGCGTGTGCGCAGGGCCCAAGTATGTGTCGACGGATGCGAGGTCGGGGCTATCGGAAAGGGGATGGTCGTTCTTCTCGGCTTTGGGGGAGACGACGGACCCGGTTTGGTCGGTTCTCCTGCCTGGAAGGGGATCGTGGGCAAAATTGCCAACCTGCGGATTTTTCCCGGTGACAAGGGACACTTCGATTCTTCCCTGCTCGAGGCCGGGGGGGGGGTTCTCCTTGTTTCTCAATTCACGCTGTACGCCGAGTGCAAAAAGGGGCGGCGGCCGTCCTTTTCCCACGCCCTACCCCCCGGTCTGGCTGAGCCCCTGTTCAACCGGTTTGCCGAGGATCTGGCCGGACTCTGTCCGGAAGTGGCAACGGGGGTCTTTGGTGCGGAGATGGATGTACAACTCTGTAACTGGGGACCGGTGACCCTGGTCCTGGACAGCAGGGACCTTTTTCCCGGAGGAAACCAAACGGGGTGATCTTTGGGGAATGGCCGCCGGGGTGACATGGAAACCCCATCCTTTTGGGAATCCCTGATATACGCGTGTGTGCATACCAATTTTTTTTGAACGGGGGGATCATGGCCTATTTTCTCCACCACCATTTTAATCCTGATTTCGACCATAGTCGGCTTTCCCCCCAATCGCTCGCCGGGGGGGGGGTGGACCACCATAAACTCGGCTATGTGCAGAATGTCGGCGAGGGAGATGTGCTGGCCGCCTGGGAAGAGATCCCTTCCGGCGACGACTCCCGCTTTGATCCCAGGTTCGTGTACGCGGAAAAGATTTTTCCCGTAGGACGCAACTGCCGTGTGGATCCCAAAAACCCTGATCGTCTCCTGGCCGGTGCCGACGGGTATGTCTTCTACCTCGACGGAACGATCAACGTCAAAAAGGTGCTCAACGTCCGTGGTGATGTTGATTATCATACCGGAAATATACGTTTTGTGGGCGATATGATCATCCACGGCAGGATCCGGTCCGGTTTCGAGGTCCGGGCGGGAAATATTCGGGTCCTTGGGAACGTCAACGGGGCCAAAGTGCGCGCGACCGGGTCCCTCCAGGTGGATGGGGGGATCAAAGGGAGCAAGAATGCGGATATCAGGGCGCAGGGGACCATCCGTGCCCGTTTTGTCGAACACGCCGTCCTCAGGGCCGGGAGGGACATCCTCATCGATGGGGCCTGCACCCATTGTGACCTCTTTGCTCCCCGAAGGATCGCTATCAAAGGGCGGTTCCAGGGAGGTACTGTCTATTCCCAGGGGATCGTGTATGTGCGGGAGCGGGTCGGTTGCGGCATGGGGGGAAGAACCAATCTCGTTCTGGGATTCGATTCCGGGCTCTTGCGTGGTGCCGATCTGCTCATGACGAGGATCAAACGATCCCGCACCCTGCTGGACCGTACACGCGGGGAAAAAACCGGAGAGGGCCAAGATCCCTCGGCTCAGGAACGTTTGCAGCAGAGATTGGACAGTCTCAAGGCCCGTCAGCGAAAAGTCTGGGAGGTCATTGGGACGACCTTTAATGAGGCTTCCCGGCTCCTCGTTCCGGGCACGATCCTCCCGGGGGTGGATATAAGTATCGGCCCGGCCCATTTGCGGATCGAAGAACCATTGCAGGACGTGGGGTTTTTTTTCAAGGACAATGAGTTGTGCCGGTTTTCACCGGCGCTCAAGGGATGAAGACCTGTGATTATAGGCCGTTGCGGATTGTCCGGACGGTCCGAGGGGCTTGCCGGTCCGCCCAGAAGGCGGGAATGGCTGTAACCGGTAAACGATGTAATTATCCAGACCACAACGTTGATATTATAACCTATTAAAATTTAACGTCAAATCTGGGCGTTGGTCAACAAATTTCGGAAATTGGAGGAGGTAAGAAATCCGCCATGCTGATTTTTGGAAAATGTACCTGAACAGGTACCAAACGATAACAATAAGTGTCTCGCATGGATGTAGGAACATTACTGGGTATTGTCGTCTGTTTCGGGCTTATCGTCACCGCCGTGCTTCTGGGGGGGAGTCTGACCGCATTCGTGGACGTCCCCTCGATATGCATCGTCATCGGCGGAACCGTTGCCTCGGTCTTTATCATGTATCCCATGGCCACGGTGTTCGGGGCGGTCAAGGTGATGCTGAAGGCCTTTTTTGCCCGGGCCCCCAAACCCCTTGACCTCATTTCCTCGATTGTCGAATTGGCGGAACTGGCCCGCAAAGAGAGTTTGGTGGCCCTTGAAAAGGCCGAGGTGGATGATCCATTTCTCAAGAAAGGCATGCTTCTGATCGCCGACGGCACCGAAGAGTACCTTGTCCGTTCTGTTCTGGAAACAGAGATCAATTTTATGAAACAGCGCCACCGGCGCGGGCAGGGGATCTTCAAGTCAATGGGGGCCATGTCCCCGGCCTTTGGTATGATCGGGACCCTGGTCGGTCTGGTGAATATGCTCCAGAACCTTGATGACCCTTCGTCCATTGGGCCGGCCATGGCCGTGGCCCTGTTGACGACCTTCTATGGTGCCGTGCTGGCCAATGTGGTCTTTTTACCCATCGCGACCAAGCTCGGGGAGCGCTCGGCAGAGGACGCCCTGTACATGGAGATCACCGTGGAAGGGGTGATTTCCATCCTCAACGGGGAGAATCCCAGGATCGTCCAGGACAAGCTCGAAGCCTATCTGGCTCCCGTGCTCAGGGAGAAAAGTGGATCATGAAAGGCGTGGATCGTAAGCCCATCCCTATGCCCAAAAAGCAGGACCAGGAGACGGAATGCGAGGCCGGAGCGCCGGCATGGATGGCTACTTTTGCCGACCTCATGTCCCTTTTGTTGACTTTTTTCGTTCTTCTCCTGTCCTTTGCCAATATGGATATCCAGAAATTCCAGGATATGATGGGATCGGTCAAGGATGCCTTTGGGGTCCAGGTCAAACGCAAGCAGGACACGTACATCGCGTTCTCCCCTTCCAAGTTCGAGCGCAGGGACATGAGCGTGAACAAGCAGAGTCAGGAGGTCATGGGGCTGAATATGGCCGTGCAGTCCGCACTGCAAAAGGATGAGACGCTCAAGAAAAACGTGGACCTCAAGCCGGACGATTCGGGACTGCTCATGCGTATCGGCAGCGGGGTCATGTTCGAACCGGGGTCTGCGGTGCTGACCAAGGAGGCCGTTCCCGTTCTGGCCAGGGTGATCAAGATCCTCAAGGACTACAACTTCGATCTTATCGTTCGGGGGCATACCGACGACACCATCGATCCTTCGGACAACTATCCCTCCAACTGGGAGCTTTCCTCGGCCCGTGCCGCCTCTGCAGTGCGCTATCTGCTGGACAAGAGCGACGTATCGCCTTTCCGGGTCAAGGCGGTGGGGTATGCGGATACCCGCCCCCTGCTCCCCAATACCTCGGAAGCGAACAGGCGGCATAACCGCAGGGTGGAATTCTATTTCAGACATCCGGACATAAAAAACTGAGCGCAGGGACACTGGGTAAAAGGCACGGTGTCCTGGGTGCACCAAAACATGGTCATGAGCGAGAAATCTCCAGCGAGCTATACGGTCCAACCCATTTTTCAGGGCAAGGAACTCATTGATACCGTTCTTGAGGACGGTCACGGCAAAAAACGCCACCTCGTTGGACGCCATGGAAAACGGTTGGAGGAACGGTTGGTCGCGGGGACGGACCTCTCTGGGGACGTCCTACCGGTCCTTGTCGGGAGCGGGATAGGCCATGGACTGAAAGCCCTGCTTGGGATCTGGGACGGTCCCGTGGCCGTTGTGGACAAGGAACAACCCCTCTGGGAGACGACCGGGGTCAGGACGGATGTTCTGGGGCTGGAACGTGTTTTGTGGGTCGATTCTCCGGATGTGGACGGAGCCTTGGGGGACCTGACGCGTTGGCAGATGGGTCAGGACGGACACCCCCCCATGGTGCCCCTGGTCCATCCGGCGTACAAACGGATCGATCCCGATTACTATGGAACGATCGTCCGAAGCCTCGGGGCGAGCCGTAGGGACAATTTTTGGGCCAGAACCAGGTATCCCAGGTTCACTTCCGCCCACCCCCGTGTGCTGCTTTTGACCAGCGGATATTTTCTCATTGGTGAGTTCAAGAGTGCATGCGACCGTATGGGGGTTCCCTATAAACTGATCGTCTTGCCCGATGAAGAGATCGGCTGCCAGGAATTTGTCGAGGAAATTTTGCAGGCGGTGGTCTCGTTCCATCCGGATTTTATCCTGACCATCAACCATCTCGGGGTCGACCGAGAAGGGGTGTTGACCGGTCTTTTGGAGAAGATGGACATTCCTCTGGCTTCCTGGTTCGTGGATAATCCACATCTCATCCTCTACCGCTACCAAGACCTGTCCTCGCCGTTGACGACCATATTCACCTGGGATGCGGACAATCTTCCCACCCTGGAACGCAGGGGATTCCGGAATGTCCATTATCTCCCCTTGGCAACGGATGTGCACAAGTTTTTACCCCGTCCCTGTTCGGCCGGTCATCAGGGCTGGGGAGCGGATATCTCCTTTGTGGGCAATTCCATGGTCCACAAGGTGGAGGACAAACTCCGGCTTTTCGACTTCCCCCCAGGCCTCAAGGGGATGTTCAAAACTGTGGCCCGGGGATTTGGCCCCGCAGGGGAGTCCTGTGTGGAGTCGTACCTTGCAACGGCCCACCCGGAATTGGCCAGGGACTTTGCCCGCATGGAACGCATGGAAGACAGGTTGGCCTATGAGACCCTGGTCACCTGGCAGGCGACTCTTGAGTACCGTTTGTCCTGTGTCCGGGAGATCCTTTCTTCCACCCCGTTGATAGTTGGTGACGATGGCTGGCAGCGGTTGCTGGGTGCGCCGGGGAAGGATTGGCGCTATCATCCCGGTCTGAGTTACTACAATGAATTGCCGTTGTTCTATCCCTGTTCGGCCATCAATTTCAATTGCACGAGTTTGCAGATGAAGGGGGCGGTCAACCAGCGGGTCTTTGATGTCCCGGCATGCGGGAGTTTTTTGCTCACCGACCACCGCCGCCAACTCGAGGATCTGTTCGACCCCGGTAAAGAGGTCATCTGCTTCCACGATCCCGGAGAGATCCAGGATTTGGTCCGTTTCTACCTCGAGCATGATAGCCTGCGCGACGAGATCGTCGGCAGGGCCCGCAAAAGGGTGTTGGCAGAACATACCTACGAGCACCGTATCCAGAAGATTTTCAGGACCATGCGCGACCTGTACGCTTAGTACCCATACCCCGGCATCCAAGCTCCTTGGCTGTTTGGTGGGGAACCCTTGCCCATATTCGATCATGAAACCGATTCTCGTCATCCAGATGCAGCGCATGGGGGATCTGATCCTGACCTTTCCCCTCCTTCTGTGGCTCGAGCGCCATTACCCGGGCCGAGGGATCGTGGTCGTGGCCGAACCGCGGTTCTACAAGGACCTGGCCTCCATTGGGCCGACGGTCACCTATGTTTCCCATGCCGACCGTGGTTGGCTGGAATCCAGAGCGTTTTCCCTGGTCATCAACCTGAGCCATCGCAGGGAGTCCGCATGGATTGCGGGGAATGTCCGGGCAGAGGAAAAAATCGGGCCGATGCTCGATCCCGACGGCAACATGTATATCAACGGGGATTGGCAGCTCTACCGGGCCTCCCTGGTGGACAACAACCGCCACAACACTTTCCATTGGGCGGACCTCAACGCGTTGGACGCTATTCCACCCAACCTGTTGCGGGCCACCTCGTGGCAGCGACCACGGCGTCTTCCGTCGAACAACCCCAAGGTGGGGATTTTTCTCGGGGCCAGCCAGGCCGAAAAGAAACCCGGTCACCTGTTTTGGGCCGATCTGGCCAAGGGATTGATCACCAAGGGAATCCGGCCGGTTCTCCTCGGCGGACCCGGGGAAAGGGCGTGCGGCCGGAGTGTTGCCACGGGTCTGGATGTTCCCGTACTGGATTTGAGCGGTCGAACGACCCTCCAGGAACTGGCCAGGATAGGGCAGAGTCTGCAGCTGATGATCACTCCGGATACCGGGCCCATGCACCTGGCCGCCTGGACCGGTCTACGGACGCTCAACCTGTCCATGGGCCCGGTCAATCCCTGGGAGACGGGTCCGTACCAGACGGACCATTATGTTCTCAAAACATCCATGAGCTGTGCCGGGTGCTGGTCGTGCCGTTTCGATCGGCCGAGGTGTGCGGACGGATTTACGGCCCCAAAGGTTGTCCGGATCGTCCTGGAAATCATGCGGGGCCGTGAGGCCAATCTGGAAAAAATGGTCCTGCCGGGGATGGAACTCTTGCGGACCTCCCGGAGGGATGGATTCTACTGGCTCGATCCCCTGCATACCCGCGGACACAGCCCGTCATGCCGGGCCCTACTGGATCTCTTCTGGCATTCGTTCTGGAAGTGGTATTTCGGTCTGGGGCCGGAGCAAGAGATCTGCCGGGACGCCGCCGGTCTTCTAGCCGCATTCCCCCGGGTGGCTGCGACCATGCAAAAGACATTGGTCGGTCTGTGCCGGGACCTGCGGGGGCAGTCCCCACCCCGCGGCACGCTGGATTATGCTTGTGGGGACCGATTGACCATCCCCGCCCTTTCGCCATGTCTCTGCTTTGGTCGACTGGTTCTTGAAAACGGTAATTTTTCCCGCCGATCCTTTCTCAGGGTCTTGTCGCTTTTCGACCGTATTCTCTCCCTCCTCTCTCCGTCGTTTTTCTCCCATTGATCCTTTAGTTTGGGCTGCCTTGGAACGTCTCTTGTAAGAGAGGTGTTCCAAGGAGGTAGCCCATGCAGATATTTTCTCCCTTGATGCAGCCCAGCAACCAATCCCTTGCCGGTCCTCCGGACTGGAACCAGGGAACGGAAAGCAAGAGCGGCAAAGGATTCGATACCTGTTTTTCAGAGAGCCTTGCCCCGGACGGGAACGGGAATCCCGGCGGGGGGGCAACGGATTCGACCCGGCAAAAAGCGGATACGGGATCATCCCCATCTGAAGAAAACCGGGAAGATTTTTCCCAGGCAGAGGCGAAGGAGCCGGCATCCGTCCAGGCAACGGTGACGGATACGCAGGCCCTCCAGACCGATGAGCACGACCGGTCCGGCGGGAAAAAGATGGCGACCCTGGAGAACGGCAACGAACCATCCAGCTCCAAGAAGACCGGGGACAAGGAAGAGGATGCACGGCAATCCCTGTTGCAGCTTCTGTCCATGCTTGGACAGGGTCTGTCCGAAAAAACGGCATCTTCGGCTTCCGAGCGGAGTCGGGGGATTTCCATGGATCAGGCCGCAACCGATATGCTCCGGTTGTGCCGATCCTTGCTGGAAGGGACCCCCGGTCCGGAGGGACGGGAGGGCCGGGTAACGGTTGCAATGGTCCAGGAACTCGCCGGCAACAAGGAGCTCTTGTCCAAACTCCGTACCCTGCTCGACCAGGCCGATACCCCCGGTATGCAGGAAAAGAATATCCTTTCGCAGATGAAGGCGGCCGGGTTGACCACGGAAGATATTTCCATGCTGCGAAAAATTATTGGTGGCGGGACCGATACGCCCGGCCCCCAAATGCGTGGAGAAACGTTCGCGGAGGGGATGCCGGACACGAAGCGAGCTGCTGGACGGCCCACCGGAGCCAAGGAGGGGGGCAAGACCCCGTCTGTCCAGGCGAAGCACCCTGCTGGTCCGGACCAGGGTTTGGACAAGGAGTGGACCGGATTGCGGGATGTATTGAACAAAAAGACCACTGTTGAATCCTCAAACATGGAGCAACGCGGTACGGACGGGAAGGGGACCGGATCCACGCAGGGGATTTTTGCCCAACACGAGAACGAGCGGAATGGGGTGGGAACTGATGCCGGGTCCCGACTCTTTGGCGACGGGGAACAAGGGGACGGCGAAAGACGGACCCCGGCAGGGGAGACCGGCCGGTTCCGTGATATGAGCGGGTCCGGGGACGGACGTGGTTCGTCAGGCCACAAGGATGCGTCCGGCCGGTCCGGGGACACCCCTGCCCGTTCCGATGGACTGTTTTCCCGGACCTTTCTGGATCCGGACCCGGCAGGAGAAAAGTTCTCCATGCAACGCAAGGAGGTTTCCAGAAATGTCCTCGATCAGGTCCAGCGTGGGGCGTTCCGCAATCTCGGCCAAGGAAGGAAGCAGCTGACCCTCAAGCTCAACCCGGCCGATCTGGGTACGGTGAATGTGGTACTCCAGGTCAGGGGAAAGGACGTCAATGCGGTGTTAAAGACCAACCATGAGGACACCTCGCGCATTCTGGGAGAACAGATGACCCAACTCCGGGACCATCTCGAAAAGCAGGGTCTCCGGGTGGTCAAGCTGGAGGTCCAGAATCAGATGGGAACCAATGAACGTCCTGACCAATGGAACGGAGGTTCCGAGCACAACCAATCCAAGGAGCGGTTCGAGGCCAATATGCGCGAGCTGCGCTGGCGTTCTCTCCGGGGAGAGGGTGAAGGAATGGCCCGTGAAATGCATATACCAGATCACGAGGTAAATATTTCCCCCAGGGGAGTGGATTTTTTTGCATAGCACGAGGTCATCATGTCGGGAATACAGACAGCAGGAAATATCTTGGGAGCCTATGAGCGGGATCAGGCCGCAGCGAACCAGGTCACCGGGGATTCATCAGAACTGGGCAAGGACGCCTTTTTACAGCTCCTGGTCACCCAGCTCGAAAACCAGGACCCGCTCGAGCCCATGGAAGACACCCAGTTTATCTCCCAGCTGGCGGAATTCTCCAATCTTGAGCAGATGACGAATATCTCCGGTGGAATAGATACCCTGGTCGACAACAGCTCCCAGGATATGCTCAGCGGAGTGAACTACATCGGCAAGGGAGTGGTCTCCTCCGGGAGTACGGTCAGCAAGAGCGGCGACCAGACATCCGCCCTCTACTATACCATAGACAACGCAGCCGTACGTATGACCATCAATATTTTTGATGCGGCCGGGAACATGGTCGATTCGGAAGAGGTCGGTGCCAAGCAGGCCGGAACCTATGGTTTCAATTGGGACGGGATCGACTATGATGGGCAGGCGCAGCCCGACGGCACCTATTCGGTCACTTTTGCGGCCGAAGGGGCCAATGGCGAACCGGTCCTGACGAGCACCGAAGTGGCCGGGGTCGTATCCAGTGTGGAATCTGTGGACGGACAGACCCTGCTCAACCTGTCCGATGGCCGGTCCGTGAATATTCTCGATGTCCGCGAAGTGGCCATGATCCCGGAAGCATCGGATCAGAACGCACCAGATGGATCAGGGGAAGAATAACATCGGGTCCGAAAGAGAAATTCTGGAGGACCCCGGATCGACCATGTGCTTCCAAGACATGGGTGATCAAGGGAAAAGGAGGAAATTATGGGATTGTCAGCAGCTCTTTACTCGGGAACCAGCGGCCTCAAGGCCCACGGAGAATCCATGACCGTCATCGGCAACAA
>NZ_JBUDSQ010000062.1:0-16718 GCF_054921335.1 Desulfoplanes sp.
ATTTCTCCTGTTCCGCGGTCAGCGGAGTGGATGCCAGAAGATCGATCATCCCGAGGATTCCATTCATGGGCGTTCGTATCTCATGGCTCATATTGGCCAGAAAGGCGGATTTGGCCCGAGTCGCCTCCTGGGCCTGCATTCGGGCGTTACGCAATCCGGTCACATCCAGGCCGTACTCGATCATCCCGATGATTTCCCCGTCATCGTTCTTGATCGGACCGGTAAAAACCTTCAATGCCTTGCCGGTAATCCGTTCCCGGGGGTCACCGGGTTCCGTCGTTTCCACAAAGGATTCACCGGTTGCGAGCACCTGGGGAAATTTGCACCAGGGGCAGGGAGATGTTCGTTTATGGAAAAAGGCGTAGCACTTCCGGCTGACGGCTTCTTCGCCACCGGCGACATATTCCTGTTTGACAATACCCGTCTTGTTTTCCCGCAGAATGTTGTACTCGATATCCATGACACTCAAAACCCCGGGAAGGGAATTGAAAATCGAACCGAGTATGCTCTTGGCATCCCATTTTTCCTTCAAGCCTTCCATTGATCACCCTTGGTGTATTGCCCTGTACCAGCCCTCTTTTCCCGTCGCCATCCAAACGGCCCTCTCCTTTTTGCACGTCCTCCTTGGGCGTATAGGCATGGCTTGCCGGGAGTATATGCACGGGGCGGTCTTCTGTAAAGCGACCCTGCCAAAATGACGGCCTTGCCTCCACTCCTGTCTTGGCATATTCTTTTTGCATATTGTCAGACAATTGTCTCATGCCCGCGCAGGAATCTCACAAACCGCCAACCATCCGAATACGGGGAGGGATGCCATGACAACAGTGTACAAAGTCGAAACCCAGGGGATCAGTCAGAATTTTGCCAAGAGCACCGGGGAGTACGAAAGTATCAAACGGGGGAGCATGGATCAGGAAGCCCTGCTCGACCTGCTGAACCGGGTCCGCCACATGGACGACCCGAGCGCTGCCGATCCGGACGGGGATCTCTGTCCACCCCATGTGCTGGTGGACGGCCCGTCCGGACAATTCAGCTTTGTGGTCGCCGGAAGCGGGGATTTCTACAATGTGGAACACGACGTCCATGTCTCGCCCATCGAAGCGGTATCAGTGGCCGGGGGGCTCAATCCTTCCGGAGGTACTACCCCGCAGCCACAAAACGTCCACCATAAATCCGTCCCCCACCCCCAGGCAGACAGCCGCCCCGCCCCTCGACCGGCCAAAAAGCCCGGTCTCTTCGGCAAACTGTTCAGCCTGTTCATGCTCTTTGTTCTCATCTTTGTCGCCCTGGTGGTATATGCCATGGTCATGGGAGACATTGACGACACCGCACTGCTCGTGATCACCGGCGTGGTCACCCTGCTCTGGCTGGTGTTCAAAAAACGGTTCCGCTCGTCACGAGCAACGGGCCCGACCGGCCATAATTCCCACAACTCGACCATGTATAATGATCCCATGTACGGCTCGGGCCGGTGGAACGGTCACCGGGATTACGAAGGCGACTCTTCGGGAAGCGACACAGGTGGGGGCGATGACGGCGGAAGTGATGATTGATCCATCCAAACCGGTACATTTGCAGAAAATCCTCTGCGTTGGCACGAAACCAGCTTAACGGGAACCATGAGTCGGCCTTTTGTCTTCAAACTCGCTTCCATCCTGCGGTACCGTGTCCAGCAGGAAGAGCAGGCCCAGATGGCCTTTTCCCAGGCAAAAGCCAGGTACGAACGACAGGGCAAGCTGGTCAGGGATCTCGCGGCCAAAATGCAGGAATGCGGGGCACGGTTCACTGCACAGAAGACCATGACCCAGGCCGATTTATGGCTCTGGGGCAACTACAGAGAGGGGCTGCACAAAGACCATGAGGAAGCGCAAGCCCTCCTTGGGAAATATGCCAGGGACGTGGAAAAAAAACGCACCCAGCTCACAACCAGCGCCAAGAACAGGAAACTCCTTGAAAAATTCAAGTCAAACCAGGCCAAAGAGCATGAAAAAAAAGAGCGCACCCTCGAACAAAAAGAATTCGACGAAACAGCGACCCTCCGCTTCGCCAAAACGTATTCCTAGGCTTTTCAAGGCTCTTATTGCCGTCGGCCTGCTCAAGCTCGCCCTGCTTGGTTACTATGGGGCCGGCCATTGGCTCCTGCCAAACGCACCCCTGACCGACCATTCCCGGGTCACCAATGTCCAAGTAGCCGAAGCAGCCCCCGCCAAATCCCAAGACCAACCCCCTGGCGATGCCGCAGCCGAACCGGAAAAGGACAAAGAGGGGACACCGGATGCATCCAACAAGGATGCGGACCCTGCCGTGGACGACCATGGGGCGCTCGCACAAAAATGGGCCGAAATCCGGGAAAAAAAGCAGGAACTGGCCCAGAGAGAAAAGGAATTGCGACGGCTGGAAAAATCCCTCGACGCCAAGCTGGCCAAAGAAAAACAGATCCAAACAAGTATCCGTAAGATGCTCGACGAGGCCAATGTCCTAAAAGACAAGAAGATCAAGCACTTGATCGACGTCTACTCAAACATGAAGGCCAAACAGGCCGCCCTGGTCCTCGAGTCCCTTGAGGAAGAGATCGCTGTCAAAATATTGTCGGGCATGCGTGGACGCAAGGCCGGTGAGATTCTGTCCTACGTCATCCCCAAGAAGGCGGCTCTGCTCTCGGAACGGCTGACCGACCTGCGCATTCCCTTTAGCGAATAGATGGATCGCCTTTGATTCCAAACAAAAAGGATCCCCTGCCTTCCCCCGGCATATGCCGGGGGAAGGCCCTGAAGCTGTCAGACAGTCGGTCCCATACCATCGGTTGCACCCTGCCGGACTTCAGGGTAGGCAGAACGAAATGATCCCTTTTTTCGTACAGCTATTCCTTGTACACGATCATTTCCATACCAAACGGTGTTTCTACCATCCCTCCACCGGAATCCCATTATGGCCCTGAACTCCAAAGTTTTGCTCAATTTTTGTCTAACCCCGGCCCTTGTTTGCGACCGGGACTTGACGATCCTCGACTTCAACGCACTTTTCGAAGAGGTCAGTGGCTATACCAGGGACGCCAAAACCCACATCTCCCTCACGAACATCTATCAAGGGCACGACCTGCACGAACTCCGCGGAAAACTCTCGCCGACCGACGTCTACTTCAGCCATTTCGGGTTCAAGGACTGCAATGAGGTCCTCCACAGCAGCTGGGCCAACATGACCGTGGACGACCAGGGACAGGTCCTCGTCACTTTCGAGATCCTGGGGGCCAAAAAAGCCGAGGAGACCGACCAGGAGTTCCAGGCATTCCATGATCCACTGACATCCCTGCCCAACCGTCTGCTCCTGGAAAAACGGATCAAGGCCGCCGCCGGAGAGTGCCGGGAAACAGGGAGCCACGCGGCGATCATTTTCGTGGATCTGGACGAATTCAAACCGATCAATGACACCTACGGCCACAAATGCGGTGACCACGTACTCATCGAAACATCCGAACGGATGCAAAAACTGGTCAGACAACACGACACCGTCGCCCGCATCGGCGGGGACGAATTCGTTCTCGTCTGCACGGGGATGCAGGAACCCGTGCACGCGGGATTGACGGCAAAACGTCTTATCCGGTCCATCATCCGCCCTGTCCAATGGCAGGACATGCAGGTACGGGTGAGCGCCAGTGTCGGCATCAGCATCATTCCGAACAATGGGCACGATATCGACGAACTGATCCATAAGGCGGACGAGGCCATGTATCTGGCCAAAAAATCCGGCAAGAACGGGTACTCTTTTTTTGACGAGGACAGTTATTTCCAGTAGCCGGGATCAAATTTTCACTCCAACAAGTGGGCCCATGGATACTACTTCAGTTGACCGATTAGGCGAGCAACTATCCCGGAAACTCCTTCCCTCCATCAGGGAAATGATCTCCGAGGAAATCTCCCGACAGCTCCCCTCCACACAGAAGACACAAAACGACGAGACCGAGTTCTTCAAGGCGTTGACCGAAGAGCTGATGGGCAAAATTTCCTCCATCTATCAGGAAGTGCATAGCCTGCAGAATCCCCAGGGTTCCGCTGACGGCCCCAAAAACAAGGCGCAGGTGGAGGCCGCGGCAGGGATGGTCACGGATGCCTCCGAGCGATTGACACAGATCATCGAACAGACGGAAAAGGCCACGTTTGACATATTGGACCGGGTCGACAGGGGGTTGGATACCCTCAACCAGCTCGAAACAATCCTTTCCCGGCGGATCGAGGACGGGCCGGACAGGGAAGAGATCAATGGTCTGACAACATCCCTGAACGACGACCTCTTGGGGATCACAACGGGCATGTCCTTCCAGGACCTGACGGGACAGCGCATCAAGCGGGTCATCGAGATGCTCCAGCGGGTCGAATCCATGACCGCGGATCTTTACGTCTCCACCGGCATCCTGCTCAAGACCCGCGAACGGAGTCCGGACAAGAATCTGGAACAGACCAAACAGGCTGCCCATGAAGCCGCCTCACAAGAGGATGTCGACACGTTGCTCGAACAGCTCAACGCCGGCTGACCACAATTCCCGAATATATCCATATACAAGGCCGGGCCCGGATGATGAACATCCGGGCCCGGCCTTGTATATGGATTGCCCCAAAGGGCAGTATGTATCCACTGAAGGAATCGTCTATTTGTCCAAGGAAAACCCCTTCTCCCGGAACAGCCGCAAACATGCCGCTGCGGCATCCTTGTCGTACAGGATCCCCGCGTTTTTTTCGATCTCGCCCAGAGCGATATCGATCCCCAACCCTTCGCGGTAGGGACGGTGGGAGGACATGGCCTCGACAACATCGGCCACGGCGATGATCCGGGCTTCCAAAAGGGTCTTTTCACCCTTGAGTCCCTGGGGATACCCCCGTCCATCGAGGCGTTCGTGATGCTGGAGCACAATATCGGCCACGGGCTTCAAATACTCCACCGTGGAAAGGATGTCGTACCCGAGACGGGGATGGTCCTTGATCAATTCAAATTCCGTGGCCCTCAACCGGGTCGGCTTGGCCAGAATATCCGAGGGGATGGCGATCTTTCCCAGATCGTGGATCATTCCGGCCAAACGGATGGTCTCCACCGTTTCAAAGGCAAGCCCCATCTCCCTGGCGATGGCCGATGCCAGCTCGGCCACCCGTTGCTGGTGGCCGGCCGTGTAGGCATCCTTCATTTCACCGGTCAGGGCGATAACGTGGACAATATCATCAAATGCCCGCCGAAGATCACTCAATGTCCTGTTCAGTTTGCGCGTGCGTTCGGCAACCTGTTCCTGCAGGGCCTTTTGGTGCCGCTTGTTCTGCATCTCCAGGCTCCGTCGCCGCAGCGCATTGGAGACATTGATAAGGACCTCGTTGATCCGGACAGGTTTGACCAGATAGCCATAAGCGCCGAAGTCCAGAGCGGTTTCCGCCAAAACGGAGTCATCGATACCCGTAACCATGATCACGGCAGTGTCCGAACGTTTCTCCCGCAGACTCCTGGCCAGATCCAGGCCATCGTCACCGCCCAGGTCGATATCACAGAGGACAAGATCGAATTCGATTTGATCGAAGGCTTCCAGGGCCTCGTTCGCGCTGGCGGCATCCGTGCAATTGTATTTGAAAGACTCGAGCAGATCCCTGATGAACTCCCGGATTTGGGGATCATCATCCACAATGAGGATGTTGACCAACGATGGATTCGATACCTTCACGCCAAACTCCTTAAACCGTTCGTTACAAGGGCCCGGTGGGACCATAAAAAAGGCCCCCTATACCGCAATGGTCATAGGGGGGTATAATCATCCCGAATAGATCCACTCCAGGATGGCCTTTTGCATGTGCAATCTGTTTTCGGCCTGGTCCCAGACAACGGACCGGTCTCCTTCAAGGACCGCCTCGGAAATCTCCTCTCCCCTGTGGGCGGGGAGACAGTGGAGGACCCTACACTGCGGATCGGCCACGGAGAGCAGCTCCTCATCGACCCGGAATCCGGCAAAGGCCGTCTCGCGCTTTTTTTGCTCCTCTTCCTGGCCCATGGAGGCCCAGACATCGGTATTGACATAGTGGGCCCCATTGACGGCCTCCCGGGGATCATGGGTGATCCAAACCCGTGCGCCCATCTGCGAGGCCCGCTCGAAAACCGCGGTGTCCGGTTCGTACCCCTCGGGCACGGCGACATTCAGCTGGAAAGGGAAATACACGGCCGCGTTGATCCAGGAATGGGCCATGTTGTTCCCATCGCCCACCCATGTGACCACAAGATCGGAGAAATCCGGGGTCCGCTCGTACATGGTCAAAAGATCGCTCATGATCTGACAGGGGTGGTACTCGTCCGTCAGGGCGTTGACCACCGGTATGGAACCGTACTCGACAAACGCATCCAACTTTTCCTGGCCAAAGGTGCGCATGACCAACCCATCAACGAACCGGGAAAGCACCCTTGCGGTGTCCTTGAGGGGCTCACTCCGCCCGAGCTGACAATCGCGGGGGGTCATGAACATGGTCTGACCGCCGAGATGACGAATGGCCACCTCAAACGAAGTCCGGGTCCGGGTGGAGGCCTTCTCGAAAATAAGGGCCAGGGTCTTCCCGTCGAGCAGGTCGCTACGGAATCCGGAGGTTTTCATGGCATGGGCACGACGGACCAACGCCGCGGCCTCGGACTGCTTAAGGTCCTTGATACTCAAAAAATGTTTCATGGTCGATTCTTGGGGGGCAAAAGATTGGTGGTGCACAGGATACTGGGGAACAAAAAGTCAAGGAAGACATATATACGAGGGCAGGGGATATTGTAAAGCCGGGAAGACCAAACGTTCCCGGCTGTTATTTCTTTGGGAGAAGAAGGGAGATCTCCCCTCCAGGCAGGATCAAGGGGCTCCGGAACCACCTCCCCGGGGATCTCCCGGCGAAGATGCTCCAAAAAGGCCGGGAAACGTTCCCAGGGACTCGGGACCGACCCATTCAGGATCGGTGGTCCAGGCCTTGAGCATACGGCCCAGGTCCTTGGAAAGGGTTTCCAAAACCAAATATTCCGGCGACTGGGGCATGCGGGTCTTGCTGGTCAGGACCATGTAGTCCCGGTCCCGACTCCCTTCCACCCGACCGGCCTGGGCGATGGACCAGACGAGCATGCGGGTTTCTGCCCCGTAGATCTTGAAATTGAGGGCCACGGATGTCGTCCCGGTCGCGCCCCCCTGCATGAATCGGGTTATTTCACCCACGGCCACAAGGTCGATCCCGTTGGCCCGGGCATGGTCACAGGCGGTTGCAATCCCGGCCCAGGGGGTCTTTGCATAGACCATCAGTCCGAAAATCCGCTCGGCAATCAGGTGCCCCCAGACTACCTGCCCCAGCTCCTCCCCAATCCGTCTGGAGTTGTCAATTTCTTGTCGGACCACAAAGGGATAGCAGATACAGCCAAGGGGACGCAGCGGCGGATTGAGGGGGGCGACCATCACCCGAGGCCTTGCCCGTTCCACCAGGGGATCGACATGGACGATCTGGGGACCGACGGTAGGTTCCCAGGCTATACAACCGGTTATAAACAACAAGAATGTCAGTCCGGCAACAACACGTTTCATAACCCTATCTCCGTCTTCGAAAGGATAAATGGTTCGGCGCGGGGGGCCCAAGCAAAAATGTCCGTGCAGGACCCCGCCGAACAAACCTCATGCAAAATTATAGCCAACAACAGATACAAACAGGTTTTGAACCGGGACGGAATTTCTGGTATCTTGTAAAAATCGTAACTATTCAGGTGCATTTCCAAGAACCAGAATTGCGGATGCGAGAAATGCATGGGAGTTAAGGAACGTAAAAGAGTTAAGCAATTATAGGTGGTTAGCATGTAGGTCTCCCATTTCCTAAAGTTCTTCACTCCTCCAATCTCCCGAATTTATTGGTCGGCACTCAGATTTGATGGTATATTTCAAGATGTTGCGATATTAACATGTTAACCCGAATAGTTACTAAAAATCATGCAAAAAATCCATTACGATCTCAGTCACATCCGCAGCCATGCAAGCGTAGCCCTGTTCGCCCCCAAGCCCAAGGAAGAGCCGAATCTGGAAGAGCTCATGGACATGCTCACCCAGCGCCCCATGGACAGCTTTCTGCACGCCTTTGCGGTCAGACAAACATTGTCCCTTCCTCGGGAAACAATCATGGCCCTGCAACAGCGTTTTGCAAAGGACCGGGTCATCATGTCGCTCGTGCTGGCCACCTGTCTCCTCAGAGACGATCTCAAAGAGGTCCTGAAAGTGGTCCCCGGGGAGAGGCAAAAGGAACTGGCCCGGATTTCTCCGCTCAACTACTGCCGGGTCCTTCTGCAAAATGACCACGCAGACCACCAAGCCCTTGTCCAAACCTTCCGAAAAAATATCGACGGGCATGAACCCGTCGGGTCCCTCGATATCCAACAGGTCTTCGACGAACGGATCCCATCCCCCACAGCCAATCCTTCTCCCCCCCCCATCGTTCAGATCAGACAGGAGATGGTCGAGGTAGCTCCGGAGCCATTGCCGCCCCGCATGCAGGTTTTCAAGGAGGCCATGCACAAGCTCTATTCCATCGGGGCCATCTTTGGTCAGGAAATGCGCCACCAGGCATCCCTGAGCCCCTGGGCCATACAGCGCAACTGGGCATTGGACGTCGGCACGACAATCGGCAAAAATGTCTTCCGACTGTCAGGACCGCAGACAAGTTACGGCCGGGGGCTGGATCTACCGGGGGCAAGGGTTTCCTGTGCCATGGAAATCGTGGAGCGTTTCTCGTCCTATGCAAATATCAGCGCCGGGATGGTCACCGGATGCACAAGGACATATCCCCTCGTCCGGGGAAGTTACGAGGAACTTCGTACTCAGGGAATGGACCCCCTGGATCCGGGGGAACTCTGTCTCGAAGTCCCCTACGCCGGGGAATCCCTGTACTGGATGGAGGGACACACGCATGGCGGCGGGCGGGCAAAAACGGTCCGCATCCCTGTCCAGTGCGCGTTCCTCTTTTCCAACCTGGACGAACCCGACCTGTTCAGCGGCCTGAGCTCCACGGGGTTGGCCGCAGGAACACTCATGGACCAGGCCAAGACCAACGCCATTGTCGAAGTCATCGAGAGGGACAGCAAGGGAACCCGGCTTTTCGATCCGTGCGCATGCTTCAGGATCGTTACGGACGATCCCGAGCTGGGTAGACTGCTCAAGCGCTACACCAATCGGGGCATCGAGGTCCAATTCCAGGACATCACCGGGGAATTGGGCGTTCCATGCTACCGCTGCTATGTCATCGGACCTGAAGGCCAGACCATCACCGGTACGGCCGCCAATCTCGACGGCAAAAAGGCCCTGGTGTCCGCCATGACCGAGACCCCCTACCCCTTCCCGAACGGCCCAAAATCGGGTCGCGACCCCAGAGACCTGCCCGTGAAAAAGGCCGAGGAGCTCCCCACCTTCGCCACCGGCTCACCCACGGGTGACCGCATCCTTCTGGAAACCCTGCTGGAAAAAAATGGCCTCACCGCCTATTACGGGGACCTGACCTCCAAAAGACTGGGATTCCCCGTTGTCAGGGCGATCATCCCGGGCCTGGAAATCATGACCGATTTCGACGGATTCTCCCGGGTCAGTCCCCGGTTGTATGGGCACTACGCGCAGATAACCGGCAAAGAATGATCCCCCATCCCCCCCCGTGCTCCCCCGATCGGCAACACCGAAAACGCCCGCCAGGCAATCTTCCCGGCGGGCGTTTTCGGTAGTAATACCATTTCCACTTTGTTCTGAGTCCATGGCATGTCAGTGTAGAAGCGGCTTCCAGCCGCTTTTCTTCGGTTAGAACTTAGTAACAATGGTATAAAACCATCACAACCCATTTTATAGTCCTGAAATAATCATAGCACGTTCCAGGATAATTGTCCGTCGCTGGACATCATCCACGGCGAATGCCGGGATCGTGGTGGAGGGGGGAACGCTCCCTGATTCCAATCTAGAGCCCACATTCTCCAAGATCCCGGACCAATTCCGGGAGGCCCTGCTTTTTGTCTGTTTTGTGTCATCTGTCCCCATTACAAACATGCTCCACCGCCATTTCCGTGAGGGAATACATGGTTTCGCCGTGGTCGTATCCGGCAAGATGGAGGATGCCGTGGGCGAGGAGGCGGACGAGGTGTTCTTGGGGGTCCTGCCCGTAGAGGTGGATTTCGCGGGACAGCGTATCGATAGACAGGGCGAGTTCCCCGAGAACGGTCCCGCTCTCGTCGGGAGAAGCGGGAAAACTGAGAATATTGGTCGGGCCGGTGCAGCCCATGAATGTCTCGTTCAAGGCTGCGATCGTGCTGTCGTCGACACAGTCGAGAAAGAGGTCCCGGTCCTGCAATCCCAAACACCGGAGGATCAAGACCAGCAGGGGAAAAAGTTCCGAGCGGCTCAAGGGAAGGGAGGGGTCCAGCCGGGCGTTGGTTTGGAGGTGGATCATGGCCCGCTCACTCCGTGTCGGTCCGGGAAAAACGTTCATAGGCATGGACGATCCGGCCCACCAGGGGATGGCGGATGACATCATCGTCCCTGAAGCGGACGAATCCTATCCCCTCTATTCCCTGGAGGATCTTGGCCGCCTGGACCAACCCTGACGGGGCCCTGCCGGGGAGGTCGATCTGGGTCACGTCCCCGGTGACCACGGCCCTGGCCCCGAACCCCATGCGGGTCAAAAACATCTTCATCTGCTCGGGCGTGGTGTTCTGGGCTTCGTCGAGGATAATGAAGGCATTGTTCAGGGTTCTTCCACGCATGAAGGCCAAGGGAGCGACTTCGATGAGCCCGGTTTCGAGCATCTCCTGGACCTTGCCCACGTCGAGCATATCATGGAGAGCATCATATAAAGGGCGCAGATACGGGGTGATCTTTTCCACCAGATCCCCGGGCAGGTACCCGAGCTTTTCTCCCGCCTCCACGGCCGGACGGGTCAGGATGACCCGCTTGACCTTTTTTTTCAAAAACGCGGACACCCCCAGGGCAACGGCCAGGTAGGTCTTGCCGGTTCCGGCCGGACCGATGCCGAAGGTCAAATCGTTCGTCCTGATGGACGAGAGATAATCCCGCTGGGTCACGGTGCGCGGACTGATGGTCTTTTTGGGCGAGACCACGAAGAGATTGTCCTGAAAAAACTTCTTGAGCGAGGTGTCCGGTTCCCTGGCCAGGATACGCAGGGCGCAATCCACGTCCTGGGTATGGATTTTATGTCCCGTACGGGCCAATTCATACAATTGGGTCAATGAAGAGTGGACCAGTTCGGCCTGTTCTCTGTCCCTGGATGCAATGAACACGGAGGTCGACCGGGTCTGGATATCCGCACCGGTCTTGTCACGGAGATAACGGATGTTCTTCTCTTGGGGGCCAAAGAGCTCTCGGGCCCCGTGGGCGTCCTCGAAATGGAGGGTGAAGGATGATTCCATGTGGTCTGCTGGTTGGTTTGGTGGAAAGGAAAAAAAATACAAGGCAAACGCGGGGTTTCGACGCCCATCCCCCTACCCGCTTTGTGCCTACCCGTCCAATGGCCAAAATCAGTACTGGCAAAGGGAGATCAAATCGGCTAGGGGGACCCTCAATGTCACACGGCTGGAATAAAAACATAAGAAAAGGCCCCCAACGATGGACCCTAAACTTTTTTTAACCACGTTCTTGACCCTGTTCGTCGCTGAAATAGGGGACAAGACCCAACTGGCCTGCATCTGCATGGCAGCCAAAACCCACAAACCGTGGACCGTCTGGCTGGGCGCTTCCGTAGCACTGGTCCTGGTCAGTTTGCTCGGGGTGCTCATGGCCCAGGTCATCACGCACTATATACCGGAAAACATCGTCAAGAAGGTGGCCGCAGCGATGTTCGTGGGCATCGGACTCCTCATGTTCGCGGACAAGGTCTAGCCACTTTAACCATACCGGCAGCCGCCACAAGGGAATTCCCGCATGGATATCTACGACATCTTTTTTTATCTTTCCCTGGGAGGAGGCTTTCTCATGGCCTTCAACCTCGGGGCCAACGATGTTGCCAACTCCATGGCCTCTGCCGTGGGGGCCAAAGCTATCTCGGTCCGTCAGGCAGTATTTATCGCGGGCTTTCTCAATTTCACCGGGGCGGTCTTTCTTGGTTCCCATGTCACGGCCACGGTAAGCAAAGGGATCATCAATCCGGACCAAATCACCGATCCTACATTGATCATGGTAGGAATGTTCTCCGCTCTTCTGGCCGCCGGTATATGGGTACTCATAGCGACCCTGACCTCTCTACCGGTCTCGTCCACCCATTCCATCGTTGGGGCGATCATGGGATTTGGACTCGTAGCCGGTGGACCTGACGTGGTCAATTGGCTCAAAATGGGCGGGGTTGTGCTCTCGTGGATCATCTCCCCTTTTGCTGCGGCAGCCATCGCCTTTCTCATCTTCAGCCACATCCGCCGGACCATTTTTTTCAGCCGACGATTCATCCACCAGGCCAAAAAATGGGGGCCTATATGGATGGGTTTCACCGTGTCCCTGGTGGCATTGTCCTTTCTGTACAAGACACCGGTCGGCAAAAAGCTGGCCCTCTCCTTCCCCATGGCCTTGGCGTTGATATTGGCCGTTTCCCTGAGTGTCTGGGGCCTTGGGAAATGGATGGTCAACAAACTCGTGCGTGATGAAAGCGAGGGGGCAGAGGGCGTGGAGCGTATTTTCCGCAAACTCCAGGTCGGCACCTCCTGCTACGTGGCCCTCTCCCAAGGGGCCAACGACGTGGCCAATGCCATCGGCCCGGTAGCGGCCATCTATCTCATCGCCCGGGAGCACCAACTCCTGGCCAAGGCCCAGGTTCCCATACCCGTGCTCGTTCTGGGGGGATTCGGGATCGCCCTGGGGATCGCCGTGCTCGGGCACAAGGTCATGTCCACAGTGGGCGACAAGATCACCCGCTTGACCAACACCCGCGGATTTGCCGTCGATTTTGGTGCGGCCAGCACGGTCCTGGCCGCGTCGAACATGGGCCTGCCGGTTTCCACGACCCATGCAACCGTCGGAGCGGTGGTCGGCGTGGGGCTGGCCCGTGGATTCTCGGCCGTTGATTTCGGAGTCCTGGGCAGGATCGTCATCTACTGGTTACTGACCGTCCCCATTGCCGCGTTCACGTCGATCATCATTTTCCAAGTGCTGCGCTGGACAATTTATTGAAATTTTTGAAATTTAAGAGATTTTAGAGATTTGAGAGACTTTTAAGATTTTAGATATTTTAGAGGGTTGGAGGGGATTGAGAGATTTTTGGGAGTACGGTGAGCGAGAAAAAATAGCTGTCCGCTCCACAATTTCTTAAATCTCTTACATTCTCCAATCCCAAAATTTAAGGAGCATCCCATGTCCAAACTTCCCTTTTTCGGCCTGTTGGCCCCCAAATCACCCATGGAAGGATTGGTCGAACACTACGACAAGATAGCCGAGTGCATCAATGTCATCAATGAATCCCTGGAGTGCTATATTTCCGGTGTGGGTGCCTGCCGGGAATTCACCGAACTGACCAGGGCAATCGATGCCATCGAGGACCACGCCGATTCCATCAAGCGAAACATCCGTAACCACCTTCCTAGACGACTGTTCATGTCCGTCGACAAGACATTGTTCCTCAACTACACCAAGAGCCAGGACAACATTCTGGATTCGGCCCAGGAGGCCCTACAATGGCTCGGCATGCGCCAGGTTGCCATCCCCGAAGGAACCTTCCAAAAAATGATCATCGATCTCCTTGAGGAGGTCAAAACGAGTACCGAACTTCTGGGACCCGCCCTGCGCGATACCATTGGATTCGTCCATGGCGAGACCGTGGACAGAACGGCCATCAAGCTAAAATACCAGGCAGTACGCAGACAGCACCACGATGCCCAGAAGCTGAGCCGAAAACTGACCGCGGCCATCTACAATTCAAACATGGACTTCAAGGACATCTACCAATTGATCCATTTCGTGGACTGCCTGGTGACCATGAGCCACGACAGCGAAAATTGTGCGGATATCTTGCGGACGATGATTGCGAGATAGAAAAGGGAAGGCGGGGAAAACGGAGACGGGAGACGGGAAAAAACGATGTCGGAGGTCCGGTGGGAGGGTGCCTTTATAGAGAGAAGGTATGTCCTGTCTCTGGATATGTCGGCACGCAGCAGCAATACCGTGCGGGGTTTACGGTTTTTTGTTGTACCTTCTGTCTCCCGTCTCCCGTCAGCTTTGCATAAGGTCTGCTAAAACCCGCAGGCTCCCTAAACATTCACGTGTCCTGTCTCCCGTCCTATCTCGTGTCTATCCTCAACCGCTCTTCCAACGACGCGTCCATCTCCACCAACAGACTTTCTTCGACCTGATCGACAAGAACCTGGCCCAGGGCGGCGCCCTTGATCTTGCGGACGTTCTTGACCCGGGCGCACATGACCTGCGCCTTGGCGGCCTGTTTTTGCCAGCTGGAAAGGGCCGCTATCACTGCTGCCTGCTCCAGACTGGTTCTGGGTACCTGCTGGGTGCTGAAATCCCGCTTCAGGATGACATGGGCTCCGGGGCCGTCCTGGGCATGGAACCAGTAATCCTGGGAACCTGCCAGTTGGCTGAGGAGCTGGTGGTTGGCCTTCTGGTTCCTGCCCCTGATGAGCAGAAACCCGTCACTGGTGCGGTAGAGATTGACCGCCAGTGACCGGTACTTCCCGGGGATGCCGCGCGCAGGACCACCCGACGATCCATGCCCCTGTTGCTCTCCCTTGCCGGCCATGCGGCCGGACCGTTCCACCTCTTCCATCTCCCCGGCCAGAACCTGCCTTCGGGCCTCCACGATGGGCAGTCCCCGTTCCCCCTTCCGGGCCTTGGCAAAAAACCGGGCCATGTTCTCGGTTACGGTCAGAGCCGGATCGAGTTGTAGGCTCACGCTCCCTTGCCTCCCATCATCCAGGCGGATTGTAGCAAGCCGTGCCGAACCGTCCAGTCTGTAGAGGTTGGCCTGCAGCAAACGGCCCTGCTCCTTGCCGGCGATCATCCGTTCGAGCTTTTTTCGGTCCCGATCGAGGCGTGCCAGGGCCTTTTTGAGATGCCGGACCCGCTTGGTCACAAGCCGCTTCTGTTCCTTGTCGCCGTTGACCATGCCGGCCACCAGGACCGAACCATAACTCTCGGCCGCGGCGAGAGCGGTCGAAAACCCCCTGGCATCCATGCGCCCATCGTTCCATAGACTGAGCCGGGCCTTCTCTCTGTCCCCCAGAATCCAGTAGGTTCGGGGCGGGATTCCCTTTTGCAGCCCGTCGAGCAGCACACGCCCGTCCTGCCTGCTCATCCCCACCAAACGGTGCCGGACCGGAGGGGTTATCTGCGGGTACCTCTCCCAGATACGCGCATGCGTGGCGATAGAATCCACATCCGGCCAATCCGGTTCCGCCCCGAAACCGGGATCGAGTCCGCCCGCAAGAGCGATTCCCTTGCGCAGATCCAGGATCATATGGCTTGCCGGCCGACTGTTGATGAGCCAGGCCATTCTACGCGAGGGCCAATCCACGACAACCCGAAGGATGCGATGGGAGCGGGTCCTCTTGCGCAACCACATGACCCGGCCCGAAGGCTGCTGTTTGTTGTCCGGTTTGGTTGGGGAGAGAAAAAAAAATCCCCGTGAAGGGGAGGCGTGGAGGATGAGATACCCGGGCGAACCCAGGTCAATGGTAAATGTGCCCGGAGCCGGATCGAAAATCTTTTCGATGCGTACACCGGTGATACGTGCCGCAAGCTCCCCTGCGGCATAGCGGAAAAAATTGGCTTCCATGCGAATTCACAGTCCTTGGTTCCCGACGGGGATGAGCATGACAGGAAGACAGAGGGGGCGCATGCCTCCGAGCAAAAGACACAAAACTACCTGCAAGGGTTTTGCCCTCATCGCAGGTGACCAAACGCAGGGGCACCCGTTACGGGTGCCCTGCAACCCGATCTATTGTCTCGGTTCAATCACCCCGCATCTTTTCTTCTTCCTCCTGCTTGCTCTTGCACTCGATACACAAGGTGGTCACAGGACGGGCCTTGAGTCGCGCCGTACCGATCTCTTCGCCGCACTCTTCACAGATCCCGAATGTTCCATCCTCGATACGTTCAAGAGCTTCCTCGATCTTCTTGATCAACTTGCGGTCACGGTCCCGTAACCGCAGCGTGAAGGTCCGGTCGGATTCCGCCGAGGCCCTGTCCGCCGGATCGGCATAGGCTTCACGGTTTTCGGACATATCCTCGAGCGTGTCCTCGCCCTGGCGCAGGATCCCCTGGAGCATCTCATTGAGATGATTGCGAAAAAAATCAAGATCTTTTGTATTCATGCGCAGCCTCCCCTTTTTCGATATATACTGAAGCATCCAAACCGGGTGGGTATATCCCAAGACATTGAAAAAAGTAAAGTAGCTACTAGCTGTAAGACAATTTATACACCATGCAAGCTCCGGGCGGACAGTGGCTTGGTGGACAATGGTATGGGGTTTCCGTTCCAGTCCTTGCCCACCTGTCCGTGTGCCTTGCCCGGGCCCAAAACGGGCGGACAAGAAGACATAACATTCCGTTATCATTCAACAAAAAACAACACCCGTCCAACCATACGACTTTCTTCAAGAATCCTGGTTTTTTTCTTGACACCCAATACCCCCTCGGATAGAAGGTCTTCCCTGTTGAGCGGGAATAACTCAGCGGTAGAGTGCAACCTTGCCAAGGTTGAAGTCGCGGGTTC
>NZ_JBUDSQ010000063.1:0-16700 GCF_054921335.1 Desulfoplanes sp.
CTCAGCTAGCATCACTACCTGGACGCACATCCGTAAGATCAAAACTATGGATCTCAAAGTATGTCTTGTTTAACAGCCTGTAATTTCTGAAATTTTCAAAATTTGTTAAGTTTCCATAATTTTCCAACCTTCCAAACCGGATGGTATAGATATTTTCCATTCAAATTCTCCAAACGGATCGGGATAATCAATTGGATTTTTTGCCTCCCCGGTTTCATATTCACTACTTATTTACATGCGTTTGGTCGATATGGATGATACGAATCCCGTTCCCCCATAAGCGAACAAGGAGTTTTGAGATATGAATGTCTGTACCCTTGGATGCCAGGGTTTGCCGTGCCCCCAGCCTGTTTTGAAATGCAAGGAAGCCATCGAGAACGATCCTGGTGTTGAACTGGTCGTGCTTGTGGACAATGATGCTGCCAAGGAGAACGTGATCCGTTTTCTGGGGGTCAAGGGACACGAGGTCGTCTCGGCGGAAAAGGATGGTGCTGTCTGGAGGATCGCGGCCCGCCCGAGCGGTGGGGTGGTCGAGGCCGCCGGAGACCAAAAGGCTGACGCCCCCCCCCCTTCCCCGCAGCAGGGATCCAAGACCCTGGTATTCATTGCCTCGCCCGTTGTTGGTACGGGCGACGATGTCTTGGGCGACAGGCTCATGCAGAATTTCGTAAGCGTCTTGCCGGAACTGGGGGATGACCTCTGGCGGATCATTCTCTTGAATGGCGGGGTTGAACTGGCCATCGAAGGAAGCCCGGCCCTGGAAAAGCTGCAGGAACTGGAAAAAAAGGGCGTGTCCATCCTGGTCTGCGGAACCTGCCTGGATTTTTTCAATCTGCTGGAAGAGAAGCGGGTGGGGGAGACCACAAATATGCTCGATGTGGTCACCAGTATGCAGTTGGCCGACAAGGTGTTGCGGGTTTGACGAATCCCCCCCACGTTGTTCAACATATCCCACCCCCCCCCGTATTCTGGAATCCGCCCCTACTGATTGGGAACCAGGATTGCGGAACCGGGGGTATTGGCCTCCACAGCAAGGAGCAAGAAATCAGATGAAAAAGATAGAATTAGTCAAATCCGTCAAGGCGGCGGGCTGAGCGGCCAAAATAGCTCCAGGGGACCTGGAGGACGTTTTGGCCGATTGCCTGGATCAAAAAGATGAACGACTGCTCACCGGTCTCTCGGACAACGAGGACTCGGCCATCCTCACCTTTCCTGCGGGCAAGGCCCTGGTCCAGACCGTGGATTTTTTTACACCCATTGTGAACGATCCCTATTGGTTCGGGCAGATCGCCGCGGCCAATGCCCTGTCCGATGTCTATGCCATGGGGGGGATTCCCTATTCGGCCATGAACATTGTCTGCTTTCCCATCAAGAAATTTCCCAAGGAGATGCTCCGCGAGATTCTCCACGGGGGCATGGACAAGATCCGCGAGGCAGATGCGGTTCTTGCCGGCGGGCACAGTGTCGAGGACGAGGAGACCAAGTACGGGCTGGCCGTTTCGGGCATTGTGGATCCGGATCGTTTCTCGTCCAACAAGGGATTGTGCGCCGGTGACGAGCTCATTCTCACCAAACCTATCGGCACTGGGGTGCTGGCAACAGGACTCAAGGCCGATTGGGACGGGGCCGATCATTTAGAGAAATTATTATACCATTGGGCGGGTATGCTCAACAAGGCCGGAGGAGAGGTCATCCAGGAATTGGGGCTCACCGGGGCCACGGATGTCACCGGGTTCGGACTGGGTGGGCATTTACTGGAAATGGCCCAGGCGTCCAAGGTGCGCGTGGAGCTTTCGCTGGCCGCGATCCCGTTTATTCCCGAGGCCGTGGAACTGGCCGGCATGGGCATGATCCCGGCTGGCAGCTTTGCTAACAGGAATTTCTGCTCATCCTTGGTCCACGTGGCCGATGGGTGTGATGGATTGCTTGTCGATCTGGTCTTTGATGCCCAGACCTCGGGCGGTCTCATTTTGGGCGTCCCCCCGGACAAGGTGGACAGGGCGGTTGCCATGCTCGAAGAACGCGGGGCCCTTGCCGCGCGGATCGGAACGGTAGAACCCCTTGATGCCGAACACGGTCGGCTCTCTATTTTTTCCTGACCAAAATCCGGTATGGGCCTGGGCTGATGTCTGATGCTATCGAGGACACATTCCCTGGCTAGCCCGTCTTACCGCGTCCCTGCATTTGTCGTGGTTCTTCCGGACGTGGCGCGTAAGGGCATGGCCCCAAAAAAACTGCCGGCAGGAGGGGGATGGCGTAAAAAAGTCTCCGGTCAGATCTGACCGGAGACTTTTTGGGTAAAGCTATTATAGGGTCGAATAGTTATTCGACCGTGACGACATTCTCGGCCTTTGTTCCGCGTTCACCTTCGATGATCTCAAAATTGACCTTTTCACCTTCGCGAAGGGTCTTGAAGCCGGGCTTCTGAATGGCGGAGTAGTGTACGAAGACGTCCTCGCCCCCATTTGCCTGTTCGATAAAGCCAAATCCCTTCTTCTCGTTGAACCACTTCACTGTTCCTTCATAACTCATGGAAACTCTTCCTCCTCAAATGATTACGAGCCACAAATTGGCAAAAAACTAACTGGTTCCTCTATGGTGTATTTCTGTCAAGGATGCAAGAAATTTTTTTGTTTTTCATGCACAACGATCATTTTTTTGGAAATATTTTGGAAATTCTTGTCATTCAAGAGCGTGATCACTATGAGGGTGACTTGGACCAAACATTGTTCACTCTCCTGTTGCGGCTGATCCTTTGCGTGGGACCGCGGGGCCATCAATCCGTCACATCCCATAACACCATTATCGGAGTTGATTATTGTGCTGCAAGACCATTTCGGAAGAACGGTTTCATATGTACGCATGAGTATAACCGACCGGTGCAATCTGCGCTGTTTCTACTGTCGGTCCGTGCATGACTGGGACTTTATTCCCCATGAGGGAATCATACGCTATGAGGAAATGAGCTATCTCATGGATATCTTATGGCACGAAGGGGTGCGCAAGGTCAGATTCACGGGGGGCGAACCCTTTGCACGGCGTGCGTTCATTCCCTTTTTGGAGGAGCTGGCGGGGACATATCCTGACCTGGCAGTCCATGTGACCACCAACGGCACCCTGCTCAAGAACAAGATCCCCTTGCTCAAGGAAATGGGCATCGCCGGACTGAATATCTCGCTGGACACCCTGCGCCGGGACCGGTTCAAAGAGATCACCGGACGCGATTTCTATCTCGATGTCCGCAAGGCCATTGATGAAGCCCTTGCAGCCGGCCTGCGGACCAAGATCAACGTGGTTGCCCTCCGCGGGGTCAATGACGACGAGGTCGAGGATTTCGTGGCCTTTGCCCGCAACTATCCGTTGGACCTGCGCTTCATAGAATTCATGCCCATTGGGGGGACCTGCCCCTGGAGCAAGGACCATTATTGGTCGGCACAGGACGTTCGAACGGCCGTGGAACGCTTTACGCCCCTGGTGGCCGAACCCGCCCTGGACAGTACCCGGGGACCGGCCAGAATGTACGCCCTGCCCGAAGGACAGGGGAGGATCGGGATCATTTCGGCAATGAGTGACCATTTTTGTGAGGAGTGCAACCGGTTGCGGGTGACCTCCGACGGGAAATTCAGGCCCTGCCTTTTTTCTGACAAGGAGTATCCCGTATTGCCCTTGTTGCGAAAAGATGAAAAAAATCGTGAAGAGATCATCGGCTTCCTGCAGGATGTGACCATGAAGAAACCCATGGGGTACATGCTCTTACAGGCCCTTGGGGCCCAAAAGGACGCGCATGTCTGTTCCAGAATGATGTCCACTATCGGTGGATGATGACCCCATCACCACCCGCTTGAGATACCTTTAAGGAGGATTGGATGTTCAAGGATGATACCGAAAAAATTGTTTTTCAGTCGATACGGGAAACAGCCAAGACCATAGAATCCGAGAAACCCGATCTGCAAGAGCCCCTTGAGGTTTTTGCCGGATTGTTCGAGGCCTTTGAGACCGCGCAAACCCAGTTGGCTCCATGGGATCTGTCAGGTTTGGAACTGGATGCCGATCGTTTTGCCGCGGGGGAATGTGTTTTGGATATGATCCCCCTGGTCGATTTTGCTTCCTCTGTCCGTCCGGTGAGCGGGATCGTTTTTCAGGCCCTTGGGAAGAGTTTTCCGGTTATCGGGGAACAGATCGAGCCATTAAAGAAAGACGATTTCATAGATGACCAAAAAGGATTGTACGCCTCGATGCGTGACCTCTTGGAGGGCGACGAAAACGTGTTGTGCCAAACGGCCGAAAAACTGGGCGTCGAACCGGATCTCTTCGGATTCGTGGTTTCTCAGCTTGTGGCTCCCTTTCTCCGTAGCCAGGCCAAGACCTTTGCTGAAACCTTTGACCTGTCAACCTGGACCCAGGGGTTCTGCCCCATTTGTGGGGCCCTTCCATCGATAGCCTATCTCAAGGGCGAAGGTGGAAAAAGATGGTTGCATTGTTCGAGTTGCGGCCATGATTGGCGATTCCGGCGTCAGGTTTGCCCCGCATGTGGTGACAATGCGGCCAAGGGACTCGAGTATTTTTATTTGGACGAGAGAATGTTCGAGCGGGCCTATGTATGCAAGGAGTGCAAAAAATACCTTTTGACCATCGATATCAGGGAGATGGCCTTGAAACCCAATATGGATCTTTCACCTGTCGGATTGATCCCGCTGGATATCAAGGCACAAGAAGAGGGGTATGCCCCCCTGGCTCCCCTGCCGTGGAACACCTTTGATTAAAGGTGGCGATGCAATACCCGTGGGACCATGGTTGGCTCCACGGGGATTTTCTGCTCAGACATAGACAGGAAGGTTGTTTCCAATGATAAAGAAGTGTTGTCTTGGTTTTGTCCTGGTTTGCCTATTCCCTCTGCTGGGTGGTGCCGGCGAGATAACGGCAAAAATCCAGGACCAATACCTTGGACTGGATTCGTTCACGGCGTCCTTTGTCCAGAAGCTGACCAATGCCGCGACCAAGGAGGTTGAGATCCGTTCTGGGCATATAGCCTTTGCCAAACCGAAAAAAATCCGTTGGGAGACGGTTGCTCCGGAAAGGGAGCTGTTGTTGGTGGGGCAGGATGTTGTCTGGGACTATTTCCCGGACGAAGAGGTGGCCTACAAATATCCCGTCGAACAGGTCCTGCAGTCAAAGACCATGCTCCGTTTCATCTCGGGTGAGGCCGATCTGGAAGAGGATTTTGTTATCGAAAACCAGGGAGACGACGGGGGAAGTATCAAACTCAAGCTTATTCCGAAAGAACCCGAAACCAACCTGGTCCTGGCCTATATATGGGTCCATCCGGAGACATACATGCTCGGCAAGGTGCTCATCGTGGATTTCTTTGGCAACGGGAACGAGCTCGCGTTGAGCGACCTGAAGATGAATATCCGCATCGATCCGGATAGGTTCACCTTTACCCCGCCCGAGGGGGTCGATCTGGAAGACGCGACAGAATAATTATCTTTTGTGTGGGTACCCTCGGGGTGCTTCAAAGAACAGCAGGGGATATCCTTATCCGTTTGGGGGGGTATCCCTTTTTTGTTGTACGCTCTGTTTGAGCCGGTCGATTTCTTTATCGGAGAGTTCCCTGAAGGAACCGGGGCTGAGTCCGTCCAGTCCGATCGGTCCCTGACGTACCCGCCTTAGCTTGAGGATCTTGAGGTCCAGATCCCCACACATACGACGTATCTGTCTGTTGATCCCCTGCCGGAGTTCCATGGATAATCTGGTCTTTTTGCCGGACCGCGAAAGGATTTCCACGCCGACCGGTCGGAGCCGGGTTCCCTCCTGAAGGCGCATGCCCGCCCGGATGACTGCGAGTTTCTCCTGGGTAACCGTTCCGAGAACATCCACTTCATAGGTCTTGGGGTGGTTGTATCCTGGATGGGTCATCCGCTGCGTCAGTTCTCCGTCGGTGGTCAAAAGCAGGAGACCCTCGGAGTAGAAATCAAGACGGCCCACCGGGAAGACCCTTCTGTCCCTCATCCTCTTGGGAAGCAGGTCCATCACGGTTCTGCGTCCCTGGGGGTCTTTGGCCGTGGTAACCGTGCGTATCGGTTTGTTCAATACGATGTAGGTGTGGGCGGATTTTCGTCCAAGGGGAATGGGGGCCCCGTCAACACTGAGGATATCTTTGCCGGGGTCGATCTTGGTCCCGGGGGAGGTGACACGGGTGTTGTTGACCATGACCCTCCCCTCGGCAATGAGTCCGTCGGCCTTGCGGCGGGAGCATATTCCGGCCTGAGCGATAGCCTTGTTCAGCCGTAGTTGGTCGTTGTTCCCTGTGCCCTGGCCGGTGGATTTTTTTTTCTGGACCATTCTCAGCATCCGTTGGGTCGGCCAATGATGGCCGAGAGTTTTTTGCCCACGTCATCCAGGGTGTAGGGCTTGGGGAGAATATCGATGAATCCATAGGATTCGTAATTGGCCATGACCGGGTCCTGGGAGTAGCCACTGGAAACGATGATCTTCGCATCCGGGTCGATCTCCAGGAGTTTACCCACGGTTTCCTTCCCCCCCATGCCGCCGGGAATGGTCAGATCCATGAGCACCAGATCTATTCTTTGTTGGGCATCGGTATGTCGTTTGTAGAGCTCCAGGGTTTCGTTCCCCTCCGATGCCGTGAGCACTTCGTACCCCAAAAAGCCCAGGCTTTCCTCCATGACGTCACGGATGGATTCGTCATCGTCCATGAGCAGGATGGTTCCCTTGCCAGCCAAAGATGGGGGTTGGATGGATACTATGGGCCGCGACAGTTCGGTCTCGCTTGCCGGGAGAAAAATGGAAAAAGTGGTCCCTTTTTCCTGGTGTGAAGACACGCGGATATGGCCGCGATGGTTTGTGATGATCGAGTACGTTGTTGCCAATCCCAGGCCGCTTCCGGTTTTTTTGGTCGTGAAATAGGGGTCGAATATCTTTTTTTGGTACTCTTCAGGTATACCGGGACCCTGGTCGGTAAAGGATATTTCGATGTATTGACCGGGTTGGAGAGGAAGCCGTGAGCCGGAGTCGATGATCACATTGTGGGCGGTGATCGTCAGTGTTCCGCCACGGGACATGGCCTGGTTGGCATTTATGGCCAGATTCTCAAAGACCTGGGCGATCTGTCCCTGATCGATCTCCGCGTTCCATATGTCCGGGCTGATATGTATGGACGTTTTGATGTTTGAACCACGCAGGGCAAAGGTAACCGAATCGGAGATAAGATCCTGGATCCCCCGCAATTCGATGATTGGGGCCCCTCCCTTGGAAAAAGTCAGTAGCTGCTGGGTGAGCTGTTGGGCCCGTAGGCCGGCCCTGTGGGCTTTTTTGAGATGGAGACCGGCCCTGGGGGAGAGCGCCGGTGATTTTTGGGCCAGAAAAATATAGTTGAGCACGGCTGTCAAAATGTTGTTGAAATCGTGGGCAATACCCCCTGCCAGGATGCCGATTGATTCCAATTTTTCCGTTTTCAACCGTTCTTGTTCCTGCCGTTTGCGTTCGGTGATGTCCTGCATAACCAGAACCTGCCCCTTGATCACACTCTGTTTGTCGTAAAGGGGAAGAACGCGTATTGCGATGTCCAGCATCGTGTCCTGCCGGTTTTTGAACAATGCGTCCTGTTCATTTTCCAGACGGTGCAGATTGGCATGGTCTTGGACGTTCCTGTTCAGATACAACGGGCCGTTGTTCATCGTTATCTGGAAGACCGTGCAGAATTGTTTGCCCCTTGTCTCCTCCACGCTCCATCCTCCCAGATTTTCCATGGCCTGGTTGATGAAAAGGATACGGCCTTCATTATCCAGGGTGATCACGCCGTCATTGATGCTGCGCAGGGTCGTCGAGAACAGCTCTTTTTCCACCAATAATGCGTCTTCCGTGGATTTGCGGTTCAATATCTCTTTTTTGAGGATATTGTTGGACATTTCCAGTTTGTGGGTTCTGCTGGTAATGCGTTCCTCGAGTTCGTCGTTGAGTTGTTCCAGCCTCTTTTGGGCATTTTTACGGACCGTGATGTCCCGGACGACAAGGATGCATTGGATGCCGCATTTCATGTTCACCGAGGCCATGGAGAATTCCACGCAGATTTTTTGGCCATCCGTTCTGTGGGTATAGAGCTCGTTATGCATTGTGCCCTTGTCCAGTACGGTCGGGGTGAACTCTATGCTTTCCGCGACGGCATCGTGGGTAAGGATATTGTTCCGGTAGAGTGTCTCTAATGCCTCTTGATCCAGAAAATCCAAGAGATCTTTTGTGGCCATCTTCGCGTGGGAAAGACCGAAGATGGATAAAAGAGCGGGGTTGAAATTCAGGATATGCCCTTTCTCATCGGTGACCAGAAGCCCGTCGGCCATGCTGTCGACCAAGACGCTCAAATAAAGACTGGTGTCCTGGAGTTCGGCCGTGGCGGAACTGATTTTTGCTTCCAGTCCCTGAACGAGGCCGTTGATCCTGGAGGCCATGCTCTGCATCGTTTGGGCGAGCATGCCGATCTCATCGTTGGAGGTGACCGGCATGGCCGCATCGAAACGCTGCTCTGCAAGCTGATTGGCGTATTCCGTAAGGGTGAAGAGTGGACCGGAAATACGTTTTATGAGGAAAAAGGTAATGACCACGCATAGGAGCAGTACCCCGAAAAGGATAACCTGCATGGTGACGATGGCATCAAATATATAGGATTTGATCAACCCCATATCCATCCCGATGTGGACATAGCCCGCCTTGCCCATGAGTATGGGTGAACAGACATCGAGATAGGATTTTGTTTGCAGGAGCCGGGTGCCCATGATCCCGGTTCCCGGTTCGGTGTCCGGGGTGTTTTCCGTTATGATGGCCAGGATGCTTTTGGGGATGGAGGGTGAAAAGGTGTGTGCTATGATTTCTCCGTCCTCTGTTTTCACGAGGGCGTAGGCCACTCCCTTGATGTCGAGATATTGGTCGATAATGGATTGGTCAGTGGCGGCATTCTGCTTGAGAAATGTCTCGGGAAGGGAGGTGGTGATACTATTGCCGATGGCTATGGCCTTTGACTCGTACTCCCGGATCAGGTGATCGTGTAGGATCCAGCCGGCCACGACAGAACATGTGGCGGCTATGATCCCGAAGCCCAAGACCATTATGGCCAGGGTTTTTTGGAAGATTTTCGATTTGATTGTCGTGATCATGGGATATGAGCCTGGAATCGTGTGGGGTCCACGGGAACCATGGTCGCATTATCAAAGGTGATGAAATGGACCCTGTTCTCCACCTGGCATTGCTCGGGATTGATGTGCAGGGGGTGGCCGATGCCAATGTCTGCCCCTGAGAGTTGTTTGAACGCCCCGGGCAGGTCTTCTGGTTGGGGATCCGGCCCCATGGATTCCAGGAGTTTAACCAGGATTTTTGCATTGAGGAATCCCTCGAAACTGATGGGCCCGGGTTGTTTGAAATGCTTGATGGATGTCATGCACTCGGTTTTTCCCTGAATCTCCTTGCAGGATCGGATCAGACGCAGGAATTGTCTTCCGGCGGGCAGGGAGGGATCGGCAAAAAAAGGGACGACCTGTGAGTTGATCAGCCCTGGGAAATAGTCGCGGTCCCGTTCTCTTCCGATTGTTTCCAACAGGGTGATGATCGTGTTGGGATCGACAAAGGAAATGTTGGCAATGGGGGCGTCAATCCCGTTGTCCCGAGCGTCCCGAATAAATCCTGCAGCTGCCTCGGAAGCCGCTATGCTGATGATGACATCGGGACGGCATGCCTTGATGATCCTGACCTGTGCATTAAAGGAGTCCCCGAAACACCGTCCCCGCGGGTAGGAAGTTTGGCTGCGCAGGGCGAGTCCGTGTTGGGCCAGACCCTCTTTTACACTTTGCCAGCCGGAACGACCGTACGCGTCGGCTTGATAGAGGATGGCAAAGCGGGAGCATCCCTTGGAGACAAAGAGATCGATCAGCGCACGTACTTCAGCCTGATAGGAGGTCCTGAAATCGAAGACGAGGTGATCGTACGGCGGTTCACGCAGGGGGTGTGCCCCGGTGAATGGAAAGAGCAGGTAGAGTGGACGGTCCTGGTATCTGGTCATCAATGGAAGCATACGGGTCACTGTTGGTGTACCCACATAGTTGAACAGACAGAAAACATCGTTTTGATCGACGAAACGGATGGTATTGGCGATGGTCGGATCAGGGTTGTATCCATCGTCCAGGGTGAGGAGTTTGATGGTCGTCCCGTTTATGCCGCCCTGCTCGTTGATATGGTGCAGGTAGGCCATGGACCCCCAATAGAGCTTGCACCCAAGATCCTGGCTGGGGCCACTGAACGCGGCCGACATTCCCAGGCGGATCTCACCGGATTCGGCTGGGGGTATCCCTCCGGATACGGTGAGGGCCAGGAATGCAAGGACCATCAGAAGATGGCGGTATATGCCGGATGGAACACCAGGTGTCTTACGTCGCATGTAACAGTTTGTCCTTTTTGAGGAACCCGTTGGTTGGCCGGATGTATTATTGATTGCCGCCATTGTCGGCATGGCTCCAATCAATGGATTGTCTTCCCCTGTGGACTGCCCTGTGCAGATCAATGACCGCTTCCTGTGGCAAGGGGGCCGAACAAATGGCAGAGACAACGGCGATGCCGTGAGCACCGGCGGCAATGACCTGTTCGGCATTCTCCCTGGTGACACCACCGATGCCGACAAAAGGATGGGGGGAGTGCTTGCGGGCCTTTCTGATGCCCTCGATCCCCCACTCGTCCGATGTATCCGTCTTGGTGGTCGTGGGAAAGACGGGGCCGATTCCCAGATAGTCGAGATCCAACTCTCCCGCATCGTGTAATTGTTCCCACGTGTCAATGGACAGACCGATGATCCTGTCGGGGCCGAGAAGGCCGCGTACGTCACCGTAGGGCATGTCGCTTTGTCCGATGTGGACGCCATCAGCTCCCGCAGCCAGGGCCACGTCGAGTCGGTCGTTGATCAGCAGGGGGACAGCCGCCTTGCGGGTGATTTCCACGGTTGCCCTTGCAAGCTCCACGAATTCGCGGGTGGAGGCCTGTTTTTCCCGGAGTTGGACAATAGTCACACCGGCCTGCACGGCCTGTCTGACGATATCCAGAAGATCCCTTCCCAGGCAGAGGGGGCGATCCGTGACGAGATAAACACTATAGTCGATGTCCATGGTGGTGTCATCCATTATAACCCGGTCCGACGATCAGAAAATTATTGGGCAGGGTCGATTGCAAGAGTTCCATTTTACTCCCGAACATGACGGTCTTGATCATTCCCTGCCCATACGCTCCCGCAATGACCAGGGCGTCGTGGGGGACGGTGTACAGGTCGTTTTCAAGGGTTCCGCCAGGAAAAAATGCCCAGGTAGTGTCGCATTTCTGTAATCCTTCCAGGAGTCCGGCCTTTTCAATGATCCCCTGGTACGCGTCAAGGTCCCTGCCTTCTGATTTGATGAACACCGTCAGGGGCATTCCTGTGGCCCCGGCGATGTCCGTACCGACCTTGAGGGCGTTCAGTGCGTTGCTTGAGCCCCCGAAAAAAACAGTCACATTTTTCCATTTCTTGAGAACCGAACTCGGTATGAGAGCTGGAAAATGGGCGGCGCGGAGGATGGTCCGTACCTTGGGGCCTAAATGGCCCAAGCCGATCTTGGAGGTCTTGTCGCTGACGCTCCTGGGCAAACACATGAGGGTGTAGTCCGAAGCTATGTCCGGGAGTGTCGAAGCGGTTTTTTCTTCAGGGGTCAAGAAACGGTAGTCGACCCCTTTGGGATGGGCGAGGGATTCGGCATGTTGATGGGCGGTTTCCGGGGCGAAGAGGTAGGAATCGTCCAGGTCGATCTGGACGACTTCGTTATCGAAGTACATGAGAAATTTTTTTTGTTTCGGGATGTAGATATCGATATCCAGATTCATTTGTTGGCAGAAGTACAGGGACTGGAGAAAGGTTTCTCTGCCCATCGGGGTGTTACGGAAGATATGCAGAAGTTTTGGGGGCATGACAGGATCCTTTGTTTTTTTGTGGGATGGAACGGGAATGGGAACGAGTGGCTCCGAGCCATAGGCGATTTTTTAAATTTTCTCAATAAATTCCATTTGACGTCATGTCCAAGGTGGTGCTACCTGCCTCACCATTGCACAAAACCGCCATGGCCAAGGTTCAAGGACCTGTTTGCAAACAAACTATTTTACGACAATCGCAGGTAGAGGTAGAATCCATGTCTGAGGAGACAAATAACGGGACTCCCGTACAACCGGAAGAAAATTTTGCAGAACTTTTCGAATCCTATAGCGAGGGCGCGGTGGATAGCGTACGGATCGGGGATCAACTGCAGGGAACGGTCATCTCCATTGGAGAAAAAAGCGTGTTCGTGGATACCGGAACCAAGATCGACGGTGTGGTGGACAAGGACGAACTCCTTGACGACGAAGGTACCCCCACCTGTGCCGTTGGTGACAGTCTGACCCTGTTCGTGGTCAAACGTACGGAAAACGAGATCGTTCTGTCCAAGGCCATTTCCGGTGTCGGTGGGCTCAATCTGCTCATGGATGCCTTTGAGAACCAGGTTCCCGTCCAGGGCAAGGTCATGGATACCTGCAAGGGCGGATTCAATGTCCAGATGATGAAACGCAGGGCCTTTTGTCCCGTCAGCCAGATGGACACCCACTATGTCGAGGACACTGACAGTTTTGTTGGCGAGACCTATGAATTCCTGATTGCCAAATTCGAGGAAAAAGGCCGTAATATCGTGGTTTCCCGGCGACAGCTCCTGGAGCAGCAGCAGCAAGAAGCGGCCAAGGAATTCATGGAAAAGGTCGCTGTGGGCGATGTTCTCGAGGGCAAGGTTGTCCGGATCAAGGAATTCGGTGCCTTTGTGGAGCTTGTTCCCGGAGTGGAAGGAATGGTCCACATTTCCGAACTCTCCTGGTCCCGCGTGGAGCGGCCCGAGGATGTGGTCGCCCCAGGGGAAACGGTCAAGGTGCGTCTTCTGGGCATCAACCAGCTGGACAACGGCCAGCTCAAACTATCCCTGTCCATGAAGCAGGCCATGGGCGATCCCTGGGACGAGGTTTCCGGACAGTTCAAACCCGGGGACAAGGTGGTCGGCAAGGTCACTCGTTGCGCCCCGTTCGGTGCCTTTGTGGAACTGGTGCCCGGCGTGGAAGGGCTCGTGCACATCAGCGAAATGAGCTATACCAAGCGGGTTTTGAAGCCCGAGGACGAGGTCAGCCCTGGAGAGACCGTGACCGTGATCATCAAGGGGGTCGAGCCGGAAAAGCGGCGTATCTCCCTGAGCATTCGGGAAACCCATGGCGATCCCTGGGCGGACGTCGCCGACAGGTACGTCAAGGGGCAGGCGGTCCAGGGTACGCTGGAGAAAAAGGAAAATTTTGGCTACTTCATTGAACTCGAGCCTGGGATCACCGGTCTTTTGCCCCTGTCGCTGCTGCGCAAGTCGGAAAATGCCTCGGCCATTGAAAAGAAACAGGTGGGCGAGACCCTTGCCGTGCGTGTGGAAACCGTGAACCCGGCAGACCGCAAGATCAGCCTGACCCCCGGAGACGCCCGGGAAAGCGGTGACTGGAAATCTTTCAACAAGCCTGCGGCCCCGGCATCTATGGGCAGTCTGGGTGATCTCCTCAAGCAGGCCATGGACAAAAAGAAAAATCGGTAATGCATACCAAACACATCGAAATAAAACCCATGACCTGGGTGGCCCCTGAATTTTCCGTGGCCAGCAAATGCGATCTGGATATCCTTGCCGGACCAGACAGCACCCTGGTCGTGGTCTCGGAACGTGAGGACAACCGGGATGCCGGCCTGCCCATCACCGAAGGCCCGGGCATCATCGCCATGACCCTGTACCGCTGGTATGGGTATGAACCCGAATCCATGATTTGGATCGAACATGTTCCTGTGGAGGGAGCCTATGCCCGGGTCGAGCTGGTCTGCGAGGCCCACCGGGTCACGGACTGGCAGCGGACCTCCTGTTCCCCTGCAGAGATCGGAGCGATCAGGGCCGAGTTCCAGGGGTAATGTTTTTTCACCCATAGAGCCACTGGCCGGGCAGGGACGGGATTGATACCACTCCCCTTGCCCGGCTTTTTTCTTTCCCATGCATATACTTCTCGTCTACCCCAGATGTCTGCAAGAACGGGTCTCCAGCCAGGATGACGCGGTCGTTCCCATGGGGCTTTTCTCCATTGGCGCGGTGCTCATGGAACAGGGGCACAGGGTGGCCATTATCAATGAATACGGTCTCGATCCCTCGCGGTTCACCCCGAGGGACGTGCTTGAAAAGAAACGTCCGGATATCGTGGGCATGAGCGTGTTCAACGCCAACCGGTTCGGGGCCATGGACTGGGCCAGGGCGGCCAAAGAGGTTGTGCCCGGATGCACCACTGTTTTCGGCGGGGTAGCCGCCACCTTTCTCTGGGAACATTTGCTGGATGAGTGTCCGGAATTGGATTGTATCGTTATGGGCGAAGGAGAGGCAACCTTTGCGGAGTTGGTCGCTCGGTTCGGGCAGCAAAAGGGGGAGGACCGCGCCGGTCTGGCCGTGGATATCCCCGGTCTGGCCGTCAGACGGGATGGATGCCCCGTTACGACTCCTGCCCGGCCCTTTATCGAGGACCTCGATTCCCTGCCCATCCCGGCCAAGTATTTCACCTATGACCATCTCTCTCTGAGCCGCGGCTGTCCGGGCAATTGCACCTTTTGCGGGTCTCCCAAATTCTGGAAACGCAAGGTTCGATTCCATTCGGCCCGGTACTTTGTGGACGAGATGGAACTTCTGTACCGCAAGGGCGTGCGTTTTTTCTATGTGTCCGACGACACCTTCACCATGAAGAAATCCCTGGTCCTGGAGGTGTGCCAAGAGATCCTGAAACGGAAACTCGATATCTCCTGGTATGCCATCTCCCGGGTGGACTGTGTGGATGGGGATATTCTGTACTGGATGCGTAGGGCCGGGTGCATCCAGATCAGCTTCGGGGTGGAGAGCGGATCGGAAACGATCCGCAGTCTGCTGAACAAGAATATTACCGAAGAGCAGATCGTCCGGGCCTTCGACCTGACCCAGTCCTTCGGTATTCTTGCCCGGGCCTATTTTATCTATGCCTGCCCCGGGGAGACCGACGCGACCATCGAGGAACACCTCAGGCTGATCCGGCGGATCAGACCGTTGGGCGCCATCTTCTATATCATGCACCTTTTTCCGGGCACGGCCATGTACGAGGATTGGAAAAAGAGCCGACAGGTGGGTGATGAGATCTGGAAGGACCGCTTCGAGGATGTCCTTTACTTTGAAAGCGATGCGACCATGGATACGGATACGGTCCTTGCCTGGGGCAAGAAGCTGAGGGATGCGTTTCATGCCGGTTTGCCCGGATTTGCCACCTCCCTTGAGCTGCGCGACATTGAAGAATTGGATCCCCTGTTTGCGGATTTTTATTCCCGTCTGGCCATGACTTTTTCCCACGGTGACTACGCCGCCATTTCGGCTGTGCCGGAAAAGCTGGAAACCGCCCAAACCCTGTACCAACGTGCGCTGGAGTATGGGCCTTCGGCCAGAGCCTATCTGGGTCTCGGCATGCTCGCCCAGAAACAACGCGACATGCAGGCATGCCTGAATATCGTCAAAAAGGGGCTGGCACATTTTCCCGATGATGAAAATCTGCACCAATGCATGGGCATCGCCCTCATGAACCTGGCCCGGTTTGGCGAGGCGCTGGAACATTTTGTCCCGTTCGAGCACACGGGCCGGTCAAAGCGGTTTATCGAGATTTGCCGGGGAAAGGTTTGACGCGGGCAGGGCAGGTATGGACAGACACGGACGGTATGGACGATATGGACGGGCAATGAAACCTGACGCTAACCACCTAAAACCTAAAACGTAAAACCTAAAACCGCCTTTTCCCCATGGATCTCGTCTATATCCTCATTACCCTGATCGCCGGTTGTCTGATGCCCATTCAGCCGGGCATCAATTCTCTGCTTTCCGGTGTCACCAGCGGGCCGTATATAGCGTCGTTCATTTCTTTTGCCGTGGGGACACTGGCCTTGCTTGTCTGGTGTCTGGTGTTTCGGTTCTCCTTTCCCACCTTGCATACCGTCACCCATGTCCCCTGGTGGTACTGGACCGGTGGCCTGCTCGGGGCTATGTTCGTCACCGTCACGGTCATTGTCGCCCCCAGGCTTGGGGCGGTGAACATGCTCACCTATCTCATTGCCGGCCAGATGCTGGCATCCCTCATCCTGGACCACTACGGCGTCCTCGGATTCCCCCAGCACAGCATGAACCCCTTGCGCGTCCTGGGTGTCATCTTCCTCATGGCCGGGGTGGTGCTCATCAAGCGGTTCTGAAGCGGATTCTGTTTGCGATATGAAGTTTGTTGCAATCGAGCTTTTTCCCGGGAAATTTCTCCTATGGTTCGGCCATTATTTTGAGGATAAACTGTCTGGTTTCAAACGGAAAATAATTCTGTCTTCATGAATGGAACCAGAGAAAAATGGACGAAGGATATCGTTGTACGGATGTGCAGGCGTACCAACGCAAAAAGGAGGCTTCCAAGCCTCCTTTTTTACATTCGTCCATACTGGGCTGTAGCGTAGCTCTACCTCTCACCCCTCGACATGCAACCCGCCTCCTGTCTTCCGTCTCCGTTTTTCCGTCTCCCGTCTCCCGTCTCCGTTTTTCCGTCTCCCGTCT
>NZ_JBUDSQ010000064.1:0-15817 GCF_054921335.1 Desulfoplanes sp.
AACGTAATCGGCTGTTCAGTTATGTAGAGTATATAAAGATCATGAACCGCGGCACGGAGCTGCCGGGGAGATAGGTTGACCAGAATTTCCAAAAGCTGAAACCGGCTTTTGAGAGGGCGTTGTTCCTTCATGCACGCATGATTCGTCAGCTCTGGACCAGCCTCTGGGCTGGTAAAATTTTCAACCTGTTCAAGGCCGAGGTCGGAGAAAGGGCAGAAGTCGATTTCACCACGGAAAAAAGTGGTATCGTGCATGAACTGTCGGAACTCAAGGGGATGATAGGATGAGTGATATGCAGGAAAACGGGTCAGCAACCGATTTATTATTGTTTGATCGAGTCGTCTCCATTCTGGACCAGGCGCGAGGCAATGTCGTGCGGGCCGTTAATACCAATATGGTTATGGCTTACTGGCTGATCGGTCGCGAAATTGTGCAGGAATTGCAGGCAGGTCAGGAACGGGCGGAATATGGCAAACAGGTTGTCGAAGGGCTTTCGAAACGGCTGACAGATCGATACGGCAAAGGTTTTTCTAGTTCAAATATATGGTATTTTAAACAATTTTATCTGGCCTATGAAGGGCGTATTAATTTTCTCCACCCGTTGGGTGGAGAATTCGAAACACGTCAAAAACTCCACCCAGTGGGTGGAGAATCTGAAAAGAGCTATCCATCGGGTGACGTATCTGCTTTGTCTGGAATTCTTTACCCAACCGGTGCTGAATCGGTGCAAGGTTTTTCCCCTCAACTTTCCTGGTCCCACTATCGTGCCCTGATGCGTGTAAAAGACGAAAAAGCACGGGACTTTTACGAACAGGAAGCCGTCGAGGGCGGATGGGATAAGCGCACGCTGGAACGACAGATCCATACCCAATATTACGAACGTTGCCTGCATAGCCAGCAACCTGACAACATAATTGCCGAAGGCAGACAGCTGCAAAAAGTGTCCGCCTCTGCAGGAGACATCCTCAAAAATCCCTATGTGCTTGAATTTCTCGGCTACCCAAACTTTGCCGAACTGCGCGAGTCGGATGTGGAACAGGCTATCATCTCTCATTTGCAGCGATTCCTGCTGGAACTTGGTAATGGATTCGCCTTTGTGGCCCGGCAGAAACATATCCGCATCGAAGAGGATGACCGGTATATCGATCTGGTGTTCTACCATTGCCGGTTGAAATTTTATCTGCTCATCGACTTGAAGCTGGGCAAACTGACTCATGAGAATGTCGGGCAGATGGACGGCTATGTCCGTATGTTTGACGGACTCTTTACCGCTCCGGACGACAACCCCACCATTGGGCTTATTCTCTGCACTGAAAAATGCGATACCGTGGCCCGCTATTCCGTGCTCAATGATCGCAAACAGATCTTTGCTTCCAAATACTTGCCATGCCTGCCCACCGAAGAACAGCTCCAACGAGAAATTGAACGGGAGCGGAAGTTGATAGAGGCAGCCTTGGCAGAGCGGAAAGGGATTGGGGGCGGGGAGTGCGTGTGAATCAAGATTTCGTAACATTTGTTTCTCAGGCACCTCAAGGCCCCTGCATCCTGCAGGGGCCTTGTTCGGTTTTGGGGTCCCTGTAGGGGCGGGTCCCCGTGCCCGCCCTTGTTTGACGCAGCCGGGACAACGACAGGCACGCACCTACACTACTGACGAACAAGGACGGGCACGGCGTGCCCCTTGGCAAAACAGGGAAATTGCGGGAAGAAGTCCCTGTCTGATCGATTATGGCCTGGAGAGTGCCTGTGTCGAATGACGGCATTCCTCAACGCCCGGGGAGTCCGGTTTTCCGCGACCGACCTCCTGAAGAACTATCTTTTTTCCATCATCTCTTCCAGGGAGACGCATGAAACGGAACTCATGGCCTGCCATGCCGGGTTTCATCAGGAAAATCGTGGAGGCTTTACTCGGATTCTCAAGGCGGTTGCCGTGGTGTCTTTCCGATACAATATCATCTGCAACCTCCCGACACATGAGCAGGAACGGGTATACAATTCCATCACCAGAGGGCTTTGCAACGGCACGCTCTCTCGTCCGACTGACGTCATCAATGCCCTGCAGTCGATTTTCCCTCATTTATTACCGCATTCTGATGCGAACACGCCCGGGTTTTTGACCTTATAGAGATTTCACCATGACGACCCCCTACCAGCCCCCCTCTACCATCACGCCGGATATTTTGAATCGGGTTGCCTCCATCAGCGAGGCCGTGGGACGGTTGAGTCTGCTCGCTGATCAGGACACGAGTCTGCGGTTACGCCGTATCAACCGCGTCCGGACGATACGCGGTTCCCTGGCCATTGAGGGGAACACGCTGAGCGAGGCACAAATCACAGCCATTCTGGATGGCAAGCAGGTGATCGCTCCCCCCCGTGAGGTTCAGGAAGTGAAAAACGCTCTGGCCGCCTATGATCGTTTCGACTCCTGGCGACCCGAGTCTGAAAAGGATCTCCTCGGGGCGCATCGCATGCTCATGTCCGGCCTGATCGACGAAGCGGGAATGTACCGGCGCGGCGGTGTGGGCGTGATGGAGGGCAGTCGGGTGATCCATATGGCACCTCCTGCGGGAAGGATACCCCAACTCATGGGCGATCTCCTTTCCGTGCTCAAGAGCGAAATGAGTCGCGAAGCCCTGCAAGCCGCTCTCGGTCTGCAGGACCGCAAATCTTTTCGCGAACGGTATCTTAAATCTGCTCTGGCTAACGGGCTGATCGAAATGACTATTCCTGACAGGCCCCGCAGTCGGTTGCAGAAATACCGGCTGACCGATAAAGGGCGACATTGGTTGACGTGAACCGATACATAGAACTGATTGCGATGCCGCAGACAATCTTTTCGAGCATAAGAAATACCCCCCATGCCCCTTGACTACACCACCCTCGATCTTCTCCGCCAGAACCATCCTGCCTGGCGGTTGTTGCGTGCCCAGTACGCGCCGCTTATTGCCGGTTTTCTGCACCGGGTGTTTATCATTCCCAATGTCCGGACCCTGGCCCAGGCGGATCTGGTGGAGGCGTTGGAGGATGAGCTTTTTGTCCTGCGCGAGCAGCAGGGCGAAGACGCCTTTCCCGGGAACGCCCAGAGCTATCTCAACGACTGGGCGGAAAACGACAAGGGATGGCTGCGCAAATTTTATCCACAGGGTACCGACGAGCCCCATTTCGATCTGACCCCGGCCACGGAAAAGGCCCTTTCCTGGCTGGAAGGGCTGACCGAACGAACCTTTGTGGGGACGGAATCGCGGTTGCTCACCCTGTTTGAACTGCTGCGGCAGATGAGCGAGGGGAGCCAGACCGATCCCGAGGTCCGGGTGGCCGAGCTGCAGAAACGCAGGGACGCGATCGATACCGAAATCGGACGCATCCTTGCCGGAGACATCCCCCTTCTGGACGACACTTCCCTCAAGGACCGTTTCCAGCAGTTTCTGCAACTGGCCCGGGAACTCTTGTCTGATTTCCGGGAGGTGGAGCACAATTTCAGATCCCTGGACCGCAGGGTGCGGGAGCGCATCGCCCTGTGGGACGGGACCAAGGGAACCCTGCTCGAGGAAATCATGGGGGAGCGCGACGCCATTGCCGATTCGGATCAGGGCAAGAGTTTCCGCGCCTTCTGGGATTTTCTCATGTCCCAGTCCCGCCAGGAGGAGCTGAGCCGGTTGCTCGAACAGGTGCTGGTCCTGCCGCCGGTGGAGGAAATGCATCCCGATCCCAGGCTCAGACGCGTGCATTACGACTGGCTGGAGGCGGGAGAGCATACCCAGCGGACGGTGGCCCTGCTTTCCGAGCAGCTGCGCAGGTTTCTGGATGACAAGGCCTGGCTCGAAAACAGGCGGATCATGGATATCCTCCACGGCATCGAAACCCATGCCCTGGGCCTGCGCGAAGGGTTGCCCGATAAGGGATTCATGGATCTTGTCCTGCCCACCGCGTCCATCGAACTCCCCCTGGAGCGGCCGCTCTACCGTCCCGCAAAAAAGCCGCTCATCACCCAGATCGCCTTGGATGAAGGGGATGCCGACGTGGATACGAGCATCCTCTACTCGCAGGTGGTCGTGGACAAGGCCGAACTTTCCAGAAACATCCGGCAGGAACTGCAGGAGCGTGGTCAGATCAGCCTTGGGGAGGTGATTTGCCGCCATCCCCTGCGTAACGGTCTGGCCGAACTCGTCACTTACGTGCAGCTTGCCGGTGAGTGGGCCCATGCGGTGGTGGATGAAAAACGTGAACAACAGGTGCGCTGGGAGACAGAAGCCGGCGTGATCAGGCAGGCGACCCTGCCGTATATTATCCTGGTGAGGAATGGATGAAGGACTATCACGATAGTAATGACACACCGCGGGCAACCCCCCGTCAGGAACTCGGTTCCATTGTTGTCCCCCTGCTCAAGGGGGTTATCTATATGGAGGAAAGCCCGGCCCTGTGGCATTCTCTGCTCACCCTGCAGGCGGATGTGAAGGACTATGTGGCCGTACTCGGGCTGGAACTCATACTCGATGACTCTGAAGGGTACGCGTTTTTGCGTTCCTTGGGATCGGAATCCGACGATGACGCAGAAGCCGGGTATCTTCCCCGATTGGTGACCAGACGACAGCTCTCCTATCCGGTCAGTCTGCTCCTGGCCCTGCTTCGCAAAAAGCTGGCCGAGTCCGATGCCGGCGGGGCGGATACGCGGATGATCCTTTCACGGGACGAGGTGGTGGAGATGATCCGGATTTTTCTCCCGGCCGGGAGCAACGAGGTCAAGCTCATCGACCGGGTGGACGCCCATCTGAACAAGATCGCGGATCTCGGGTTCGTCCGTCGTCTGCGCGGCCAGAAGGACATGTTCGAGGTGAGACGGATCATCAAGGCCTTTGTGGATGCCCAGTGGTTGAAAGAGTTCGATCAGCGGCTTGCCGAGTACCGGGATCATCTGGCCGGGGAGAGTCAAGATGGCTGACCAGCAGCTTCTCATGGATTTTATCGGTGACGACCAGCTGGCAGGATTCCGATTGCAGCGGTTGGAAATCTTCAATTGGGGTACCTTTGACAAGAGGATCTGGACCCTGCGGTTGAACGGGAAAAACGGGCTGCTTACCGGGGATATCGGCTCGGGGAAATCGACCCTGGTCGACGCCGTGACCACCTTGCTGGTTCCGAGCCGGCGCATCGCCTACAACAAGGCGGCCGGGGCCGGCACCAAAGAGCGTACCCTGCGCTCCTACGTCCAGGGCTATTACAAATCCGAACGTCAGGAGTCTCTGGGGAGCACCAAATCTGTTCCCCTGCGTGGGACGGATACCTATTCCGTGATCCTGGGGGTCTTCTACAACGCCGGATACGATAAGACCGTGACCCTGGCCCAGACCTTCTGGATGAAGGATGCAGCAGGCCAGGTGGAGCGGATCTTTGCGGCCTGCGAACGGGATCTGTCCATTGCCGGACATTTTTCCGGATTCGGCACCGAGATGGGTGGTCTCCGCAAGCGGCTGCGCAAGGAGAAGATCGAATGCTTTCCGTCCTATCCCGGGTACGGGGCCTGGTTCAGGCGACGTTTCGGGATCGACAACGAACAGGCCCTCGACCTGTTTCTGCAGACCGTGTCCCTTAAATCCGTGGGCAATCTGACCGATTTCGTGCGTACCCACATGCTCAAACCCTTTGATGTGGATCAGCGCATCAACGATCTGATCAAACATTTCGAAAATCTCAACCGGGCCCATGGAGCGGTTCGCACGGCCAGGCAGCAGGTGGAGATGCTCGAACCCCTGGTGGGTGATTGCGAGCGGCACAGGGAACTCACGGCCGGGGCCGAGGAATTGCGCGCCAGTCGTGACGCCCTGCGCCCCTGGTTCGCAACCATCAAGCTGGACCTGCTCGATAAGCGGCTGGCCGGTTTGCAGGAGGAAAAGGGCCGCCATCACGCCGCAGTCACCCGGTTCGAAGAGGAGCACGGGGCCCAGGAGGTCCGGGACAGAGAATTGCGCAAGGCCATTGCGGAAAACGGGGGCGACCGCATCGCGAGTATCGACAAGGAGATCAGGGAAAAAAGGGGACAGCGCGATCGTCGCAAGGTAAAGGCCGTGCGGTATGAAAAGCTTGTCAGGTCCCTGGGTGAGGTGCCGGCCGCTACGCGGGAGGGTTTTGTGCGGCAGGCGGAAGGGTTCACAAAGCTCGCCGACTCCCTGGTCGATGCCGAAGACCGGGTGCAGAACGATCTCACCGAGAGCAATGTGGCCTTTCGCCAGGGGCGAACCGAATATGATCAGCTTGCACGGGAGATCACGAGTTTGAAGGCCCGTCGCAGCAATATCAGCGAGCGGCAGATCGCCATGCGCAGGGAACTCTGCCGGGCTCTGGATATTTCCGAAGACGACATGCCCTTTGCCGGGGAACTTTTGCAGGTCCGTGAAGAGGATAAGGACTGGGAAGGGGCCGTCGAACGGCTGCTGCACAATTTCGGTCTCTCCCTGCTGGTTCCGGATCGCCATTACGCCCGGGTTGCCGGGTGGGTGGATAAGACCCATCTCAAGGGGCGTCTGGTCTATTTCCGGGTGAGGGAAGACCGGCGGATACCGGGTGCTTCCGTGCATCCCGATTCCCTGGCCCGCAAGGTGGCCATCAAGGCGGATTCTCCGTTTTTCACCTGGATGGAAGGGGAGATCGCCCACCGGTTCGATTTTGTCTGCTGCACCACCCAGGACGGGTTCAGAAGGGAGAGAAAGGCCATCACCATGGCCGGGCAGATCAAGATGCCGGGCGGGCGTCATGAAAAGGACGACCGTCATCGCATCGATGACCGGAGCCGGTATGTGCTGGGGTGGAGCAATGTTGCCAAGATCGCTGCCCTGGAAGACAGGGCCCGGGTGGAGGAGAAACGGCTTGGTGAACTCGGGAATCATATCGCCGCTCTGCAGAAAGAGCAGAAGGAACTTCGTAGTCGTCTCTCGAGTCTATCCAAGCTCGATGAATACCCGGACTTCCTCGAAATCGACTGGGAACCCTTGGCCGTGGCCATCTCGGAGCTGGAGGCCGAGAAAAAAACATTGGAGAGTACGTCCAATATTTTGAAGACACTGACACAGCAGCTCGAAGAACTCCAGGTGGAACGGAAGAAGACTGCAACATTGCTGGACGAGGTCAAGGGGAAACGCTCCCGGACCGAGCAGAAAATCGAAACCGCCCAGGAGCTTCGGGAGCAGACCCGCGGACTGCTCCCTCCTGCTGACACGGATGTTTCAAAGCGGTTCGCCGTGCTCGAGAATCTGCGCGAGGAGGCCCTGAGTGACCGCAGACTCACCGTGGAATCCTGCGACAACCGCGAGCGGGACATGCGGGACTGGCTGCAGAAAAAAATCGATGGCGAGGACGGGAAGCTCAAACGGCTGGGGGAAAAGATCGTCAAGGCCATGAGCGAGTACCGCCAGAAATGGCCGCTCGAGACCAGGGAGGTGGACGCGGCCATGGGTGCCTGCTCCGAGTACCGGGCCATGCTCGACCAGCTCAAGGCCGACGATCTGCCCCGGTTCGAGCAGCGGTTCAAGGAACTGCTCAACGAAAACACCATCCGCGAGGTGGCTCAGTTCCAGTCCCACCTGGCCCATGAGCGGGAGACCATCATGGAACGTGTGGGCAAGATCAACGAATCCCTGACGCGCATCGATTACAACCCGGGCCGGTACATCACCCTCGAGGCCCAGACGAGCCCGGATGCCGATATCCGCGAGTTCCAGCAGGACCTGCGCGCCTGCACCGAAGGGACGTTGACCGGATCGGACGATGACCAGTATTCCGAGACCAAATTTCTGCAGGTCCGTGCGATCATCGACCGGTTCAAGGGGCGGCCCGACCATGCCGATCAGGACCGGCGCTGGACCACCCGTGTCACGGACGTGCGCAACTGGTTCGTGTTTGCGGCCAGCGAACGGTGGCGCGAGGACGACGTCGAGTATGAACACTATGCCGATTCCGGGGGCAAATCAGGCGGGCAGAAGGAGAAGCTCGCCTATACCGTGCTGGCTGCCAGCCTGGCCTACCAGTTCGGCCTGGAATGGGGGGCGGTGCGTTCGCGGACCTTCCGGTTCGTGGTCATTGACGAGGCCTTTGGCCGGGGATCGGACGAATCGGCCAGATACGGTCTGGAGCTCTTTGCCCAGCTCAATCTGCAACTGCTCATCGTCACCCCGTTGCAGAAGATCCACATCATCGAGCCGTTTGTCGCATCGGTCGGATTCGTGCACAACGAAGAAGGGCGCAATTCCGTGCTCCGCAACCTGTCCATCGAGGAATACCGGGCGGAAAAGCAGAGGATGACCGAGTGAGCTGGACCCTGCCTTCGGATATCCGCGTCCAGGTGCACAGGTTCTGGGAGCGCGGCGTGCTGCCCAGGGCCTTGTTCCGGGACGAGAATCTGTTTCCGTTGCGCCTGAGGCTCAAGGCCCCCGGTTCCCGGGATCTGAGCGAGCGGTTCGGCGAGGTGCGGGACTGGATCGGACAACTTGCACGCGGTGCCGGAAAATACCGGATCGAGTGGAAGACACTCAACCACCGGACCCTGGGGGCCAATGAAATTCCGGCCAGATTGTGGATCGACACCCTGAATGACTGTCTTGACCTGATCGGCAGACAGCGGGAGGCCGGCACCTTGCGGGATCTTGTCGGATTGACCCGGGAAATTCGGCCCGAGATGCTTTCATGGGTCGAAAACCATCCCTTGAAGGTTTTGGAGCTGGCAGGGGACTGGGAGCGGCTGCTTGATGTGGTTACCTGGATGCGGGAGCACCCCCGGCCCGGGGTGTATCTGCGGCAGGTCGATCTGCCCGGGGTGCACACCAAGTTCATTGAAAATCATCGGGGCGTGCTGGCCGGTCTGCTGGATCGCTCCCTGCCGCCCGAAGCCATCGACCATGGGGCTGGAAGAGGTGTCGGATGCTTTTGTAAACGTTATGGATTCCGGGACAAGCCCCTGCGGGTGCGGTTCCGGATTCTCGATCCCCGACTCGCGATCGTCCCAACGACCATGGACCAGGACATCACCCTCACCCGGGAAGCCTTTGCCGGGCTGGATATTCCTGTACGACGAATTTTTATCACCGAAAATGAGATCAATTTTCTGGCCTTCCCCCCATGTCCTCACTCCATGGTCATCTTCGGGGCCGGTTACGGCTTCGACAATTTGGCCCAATCCCGCTGGCTGGCCACGCGGGAGATCCATTACTGGGGGGATATCGACACCCACGGTTTCGCCATCCTCAACCAGCTGCGGAAGCATTTCCCCCACGCCCGATCCCTGCTCATGGACAATGGAACCCTTCTGGCCCACAAGGAGGTCTGGGGCGTTGAATCCCGTCCGGAGACAGCGGAACTCGAGCGGCTGACGCCCGAGGAGGCGATGTTGTATGAGGATTTATGGCAAAACCGATGGGGTGAGCAGGTCCGTTTGGAACAGGAACGGATCGGATTCAATATCTTGAAAAACGCCCTGGAGACAATGAACACCCTGTAGGGGCACGGCGCGCCGTGCCCTGTTTTGATGCTATCACCCATTATTGATTTTTCATAAAACAGGGTATGCTCCCATGAAATACGACCCAAAAATCCATCATCGTCGCTCCATCCGGTTACCGAATTATGATTATACCCGAGAAGGTGCGTATTTTATCACCGTGTGTGCGTGCAACCGGGAATGTTTGTTCGGACGGATTGTCGACCATGCCATGGGAGTAAACGAGATGGGACATATCGTAGGCGATGAATGGGTGAAAACCGGTCTGATCCGTGAAGAAATCGAATTGGGTGACTATGTGGTGATGCCGAATCATTTTCATGGAATTATCTTCATTGTCGGGAGTCAGGGCACGGCGCGCCGTGCCCCTACGGGGGAACGATTGAGGGAACCGGTCCGGGGATCGATTCCGACCATTGTTCGAGCTTTCAAGTCCGCCGTGACCAAACGTGTCAATAAATTACGCGGCATTCCTGGTGCCAAATTATGGCAACGGAATTATTGGGAGCATGTTATCCGCGATGAACCGGATTTGAATCGTATCCGGGAATACATCCAGACCAATCCCGCCAGATGGGAAAAAGATTCTTTGTTCATCCCCCACGGTTCGCCTCCGAAACAAGACGCGAGATAAATTCCCGAATCCATCCCGCGTAGGGGCACGGCGCGCCGTGCCCGAACAACCGTATCATCAACACATTCTCGAATCCATCCGACGTAGGGGCACGGCGCGCCGTGCCCAAATAAAGGCAATGAGATCAAATTGCCACGATTTGTAAAAATTGTCGCACCGTAGCCAATACCGCGGGGCGGCATTGCGTGTTATCAGGGATGTAATTTATTGATGGAATCCCTCATCAGGGCACGGCGCGCCGTGCCCCTACGGGCCAAACGATAATCAGGAGACCCCCCCATGGGCCATATCATAGCCAAAGACATCTACCGCCAATTGGGCGAGAAAATCGACAACACCACGGTGCGCACCCCGTGGAATCCGGCGCTGCGGGATCTTTTGCAGGGATTGTACTCGGAGGAAGAGGCGGATTTCATCATCCGCATGCCCTACCGGCCATCCTCGCTCGAACGGTTGCAGAAAATCCTTAAAATGGACGCCCTGCCCCTGCAGAAACGCCTTGAATCCCTGTGCAACAAGGGGTTGGTCTGCGATATCTATGAAGGCGGCGACTATGTGTACATGATAAGCCCCATTGTGATCGGGTTTTTCGAGTTCACCATGATGCGTACCAAAGGGGAGCTTTCCCCGAAGAAATGGGCCGAGCTCTTCCAGGCCTATATGTTTGGAAGTCATGATTTGTTTGAGGCCAATTTCGGGGACGATCAGATCATCTCCATCATGCGCGCCCTGCCCCATGAAGAGACCCTGGGCGATCATGTGGAGATATTGGATTACGAGAAGGCCTCGGCACTCATCGACGCCCAGGTCCATTTTGCCGTGGGCATCTGTTCCTGCCGCCATGAAAAGGAGCATCTGGGAGAACGAAAATGCGACGTGCCCCTGGAGACCTGCACCTCCATGGGGTCGGGGGCCGAGTTTCTGATCAGAAACGGGTTTGCCCGATCCATCTCCAGACAGGAGATGCTCGATATCACGGTCCGGTCACGGGAGCTGGGATTTGTGCTCTCCACGGACAATGTGAAGCAGGACGCGGGATTTATCTGTCACTGCTGTTCGTGCTGCTGCAATCTGCTCAAGGGGATCAGGGAGATGGGGTATTCCGGGATCCTGGTCTCCTCCAGCTTCATGGCCCGGTGTGATGCGGATTTGTGCAACGGCTGCGGGAAATGCGCCCGGGCCTGTCCCATCGATGCCATCACTATGGTCGAGGTCCCAGCGGGCGAGGGGGAGCGGCCGCGCAAAAAGCCCGTGGTCAACGAGGAGTATTGCCTGGGCTGCGGGGTGTGCGCATTGCAGTGTCCCACGCAGGGAATGCGTCTGGACAAGCGGACCCAGAAGGTTTTTCACCCCGAGGATTCCATGGAGCGGGTCATCCTCCAGAGTCTGGAGCGGGGGACGTTGCAGAATCTGCTCTTTGACAATCCGAACAGCCGGACCCAGGGATTCATGCGCGGGCTGGTGGGGGTGTTCCTGCGCCTTTCGCCGGTGAAAAAGGCGCTCATGAGTCACACGTTGCGCTCGCGCTTTCTGGAAACACTCCGCCGGGCCGGGGGGTGAGGGGGAATGCGAGGAGGATTTTTTGTATCTATTCAGGAGGGTTGAAACGGATGTCGTCAGAATGTTATCCCGGCGCAGGCCGGGATCTCCAGGGCCTCGGGCATTGCATGTCGAGCCGGCAGCTGCCCGGTTGGACAAGATCTCGGATCAAGTCCGGGATGACCATCAAAGAAGACCCGTGTCTTTTGGACGACTGCTGAATAGTTACAAAAATTTTATAACCGCTTGAACTTAAAACTTAAAACATAACACCTAAAACTGCGGCTTGGCCGCATTAGACTATGCTCTGGTCTCACCCTGTTTGTCTGACAAGGAGACATTCCCCCATGCACAGCATCGCCACCACCCACACCAATTCGGACTTCGACGCCCTGGCCTCCCTGGTGGCGGCCACCTTTCTCTATCCCGGAACCCTCGGCATCCTGCCCAGCCAGATCCGGCCCAATGTGAAGGCCTTTCTGTCCCTGCATCAGGACCTTTTTCATATCGCCCCACGCAAGGGATTCGATCTCCAGGGGGTCGATCGGCTTGTGGTCGTGGACGCGAACAACTGGGGTCGTCTGGAACGGATGAACGAGCTCAAGGGCCGCGAGGACGTGGAGGTCCATGTCTGGGATCATCACATGCAGGGGGAGAACATCGAGACCGGGTTCATGCAGCGTCAGGAGCTCGGGGCCAACGTGACCCAGATGGTCGAGGAAATGAAGGCCCGGGACTGCGCCTTTTCCCCGATGCACGCGACCTTGTTTCTTCTGGGGATTTATGACGATACCGGGAGTCTCTCCTATCCCTCGGCAACTCCCAGGGACGCGGCCATGACAGGATTTCTTCTGGAGAGCGGTGCGGATTTGAATGTGGCCTCGGCCTATCTCTCTTCCTCCTTTGACGAGGACCAGACCGACATCCTGACCTACATGCTGGCCCACGACGAGGTTGTTACCGTATCCGGATTCAAGGTGGCCGTGTGCACCGTGGATCAGGAATGCGGCTCGGCCATGCTCGCTCCGGTGGTCACCAAGTACAAGGAGATCAAGGGGGTGGACGGGGTTTTCGGCGTGTTCCGGCTTGACGATCAGTCGTGTATCGTCATCGCCCGGGCAGGACATCGGGATCTGGATGTTGGCCGGGTCATCCGGGAATTGGGCGGGGGCGGGCATCCGGCAGCCGGATCGGCCATGGTCAAGGGAATGGATACCGAAGATCTGTACCGGGGCGTTTGCGGCCTGGTTCAGGAAATGGACCGGCCCCAGGTGACCGTGGAACGGATCATGTCATCTCCGGGGAGAAGTGTTCGCCCGGATCTGAAGCTGGAACAGGTCGCTCCGATACTCGAGCAGGAACGTCTGCACGCCTCACTGGTTGTGGACGACGACAGATGCCTTGGAATCATCGGCCCTGTGGAGATGAGCAAGGTCAAGCGGGCCTCGCAGTTGGCATCCCCGGTCAAGGCGATCATGCGCCGGAACCTGCCGACCATCGGCCCGGATCAGGGCATTCAGGAGGCCCTGCGGATTCTCTCGGACACCGGGGTTTCCATGCTTCCAGTGGTCAAGGACGGCCGGCTTGTGGGCAAGGTCACCCGGACGGATCTGATGCTGCAGATGTATGATCTGGGGTGATTTGTTATGCTTGGGGGATAGATGAGAGGGCAAATACGACGCGCAGAGCCTCGTCGATTTGCGCCATACTCTCCCTGGAGAGCCGTCCTCGCATGCCTTGCATTCGGAAACGGTGATCAATGGGGCGGGTTTGCAGGCAATCAGCTATGGACTTTTTGGTCAGCCCGTTGTCCGTGTCCGGAATCAGCTCGATATTCGTTCGGATCAGGGCTTTTTTCTCGCTCCACCCGGTGATGGGCACCACCTGGATGACAGGAATTCTCTGGTTGTACACATCGTTGGTCACGATGATACACGGGCGGGATTTTCCGGTTTCAGATCCCCTGGTAGGATTCAGGTTCACATCGATGATCATGCCCCGCTGCAAGGAGGTCATGTCGGCCACCCTTGAACGGCCGTATCGGTTATCTCCTGCAGTTCCTCATCGCTTTCATACACTTTCGCATACAGATCGGCGCTTTGTCTGAGAGCCTGTAACTCAAGTTCTTTCTTGAGTTTTTGCAGCGCAAGCCGGACCATCGAACTTTTATCCTTGAAACCATATGAGGCGTGATTTCCCAGGAAATCCATCAATGGCGGAGTCAAGCTGAACTTTGATTGTTGCATGGAGGCCTCCTGGTTGAGGGTCCTAAAAAAGGGCCCTTTTTTTAGGACCAATTATAGGGGCGGTTGGAAGAAGTCAAGATGATCGATGCAAGCGATCAATGACCATTTGTTTTTATGCAACTACCAGAAATACAAGGCCGGCGAGAGAGTTTCAAACCGTCCAGAACGGGGTGAGCCGGCCATGAGAACAAATCAGCCCTCTTTCAAGCGATTGACCGCACACGTTCGATTCGCAAGTCACCGCACATATCCCCATTCCCTGAGCCTGGTAGAGGCATACTTGGCCTGTTCGCCTTGATTTACTGCCTGCAGGAAGCTGTAATAGTGGTTGGCCGCATCTTCGCGGCTGCCCAGGTTTTCCAGGCACAGGCCCTGGTAAAAGGCGGTATAGGGGTTTCCCGGGAGTTTGCGATCATAGGCTGTGAAGTTTTCCAGGGCCCTGCCGTATTCCCTTGTTCCGAGCTGGGCCATGCCGGCCACCTGACGGGCCTGGGGTTCCTCCGGATAGACGCTGGCGGCCCTGGTCGAATGGCGGTCGGCCTCCGCATACTTTTTCTGGACCAGTCGGCATTTGGCCAGAAGCAGGAGTCCGGCATAGTCGTTGGGTGCCTGGGAAAGGGCGGATTGAAAGTGTTCTGCGGCCTGGGCATAGTCTTTCTGACCCATGAGGTTCGACCCCTTCTGCATCTCGCCTATGGCCGGACCGATGCGCCTGAGGGACGCGGTGTTGTCCAGATACCGCTCTCTGCTCAGCCGGTATTCGCCGGACGTGGCGTATTTGCCCGCTGCCGCCCGTCGTGCCGTTGCCAGCCGTTCGCTGGACATGGGATGGGTGGCGAACATGAGCTCCAATGCGTTCGGTTTTTGCCGGTGCTGTTCGTTGAGCATGTCCATGAGCCCGACCATGCCGTCGGTGTTGTATCCGGCCCGCATCATGTAGAGCATGCCCAGGTCGTCGGCCTGACGTTCGTCCTCGCGGCTGTATCGTGCCAGAAGTGCTCCGGCGCCCAGATTGCCCAGTCCCGCGGCAATATCCCCCACATTCTCGTGCACGGCCCCGGCCGCTGCCGCCCCCAGACCCACGACCAGGGATGTCAGCTGCCCCTTGCTCATGCGTGCGGCCGTGTGCCGGGCGTTGACGTGCCCGAGCTCGTGCCCGAGCAGGGCGGCCAGTTCGGCCTCGTTGTCCAGTTCGAGCAGGATCGCCCGAGTCACTCCGATGCTCCCGCCCGGGAAGGCATAGGCGTTCACATAGACCGCGTTCAGAGGGTGGAAGGAATAGGGCATGTCCGCGCGGTGGGTCTTTTCTGCCAGTCCCATGCCCACCTCATTCACATAGCGGTTGAGTGCCTGATCCTGCAGGGCCCCGTAGTCTGCGGAAAACTGATACGGGGACTGCTGCTTGTCCATGCTGATCTCCTGATCCCTGGAAACGAGCATGAGCTGGGACTCGCCCGTGACCGGGTTGGCCGCGCAGCCCGTTGTCAGGCCCAGGATGGCCAGGGCTGATGTTTTGAGAAAGTCTCTGCGGGTGAGGTGGGAGGAGTGGATCATGGTTGTTTTCTCCTTGAGGATATATACTGATGTGGGAGGTACCTTCCGCTTAGTACATCCGACGCATAAAAAAAAGATTGTTTTCTCTCACCTAGCAGGTGAAATCTTTTTGCTTTTCAATTGTACAGGGCCTCCCCGGGCGCGGGAAAATGGGCACGGCGCGCCGTGCCCCTACGTGTTGTATCTGTCATCCGTGCATGGGCCTTGGGCTATACGGAATATTTGGCGGCTGTCAGGAATTGTTTTCCCGGCGGGCCGCCTTTTTTTGTGCCCGCCATTCGGTGAACTGCATGAGCAGATCCCATTGTACCGGCACCATGAGCACGGTCAGAAAGGTCGAGGTGCACAGCCCGGTGACGAATG
>NZ_JBUDSQ010000065.1:0-15608 GCF_054921335.1 Desulfoplanes sp.
GGGGGCTCAAAGGACGACCGGAGTCATCCTGTTTCCGAAAATCAGCGCTGAATATAGGCGATATGGGTCTGCAGATATTCGTAGAGACCGTGCTTGCCGTCCGCGCCGCCGATTCCGGACTTTCTCCATCCGGCGTGGAACCCCTGCATGGCCTCGAAGTTCTCCCTGTTCACATAGGTTTCACCGAACTTGAGGCGGTTGATGGCCTCAAAGGCATTGCCGATGTTGGCCGTGTAGATGGAAGAGGTGAGTCCGTACTCGCAATCGTTGGCCAGGTCGATGGCCTCGTCGAGATCCGAGAAGGTCAGAACGGGCAGCACCGGACCGAAGACCTCGCTTTGGACCACTCCAAAATCCTGTTCGCACCCGCCGAGAACCGTGGGCTCGAAAAAATAGCCGGTTTCCGTGTCCGGTATTCCGCCACCGCACAGCACCTGGGCGCCGGCCTGTTTGGCCCGTTCCACCATGCCCTGGATCTTGGTCTGCTGATCGCGGCTCACCTGGCAACTCATGTCCGGGGTCGCATCGGCAAAGGGATCGCCCCAGGTTACCGCCTCCATGGCGTCCACAAGTTTGGCCGTGAACTCTTCGGCAATGGGCTGCTCCACATACACGCGTTCGGCACAATTGCACACCTGCCCGCTGAAGATCACCCGGGATGCCACCACGGCCTTGACCGCCAGATCGATGTCCGCATCGGCGCAGACGATGGCCGGGGCCTTGCCGCCCAGTTCCAGGGAACATTTGGTGATGTTTTCTGCCGTTGCCGCGATGATCCGGCTGCCGGCCTGCACGCTGCCGGTCAGGGTCACCATGCCCGTGATGGGACTGCTGACCAGTGTTTCCCCAAGGGTGGACCCCTTGCCGGAGATGATATTCAACACGCCCGCCGGGATGTCCAGCTGCGCTGCGAGTTCGGCGAAGGCCAGGGTTGTGGCCGGTGTTTCACTGCTCGGTTTGACCACGATGGTGTTGCCGGTCAGCAGTGCAGGTGCCACCTTGCGCGCCATGACGAACAGGGGAAAATTCCAGGGGCAGATTCCTGCGACGACCCCTATGGGTTGCCGGTAGAGGAGGATGTCTTCTTTGGGGCGGTCGCTCTGGATGACTTCACCCTGATAAATTCTGGCCCAGCCGGCGTAATAGTCGAAATATTCCGCAGTAACGTCCACTTCCACCTGGGCCAGAGGAAGAACCTTGGCCTGTTCCGAGGCCAGGGTTTCGGCCAGGGCCACCCTGTTCTGCCGGATGGCATCGGCCATCTTCTTCAGAAACGAGGCCCTTTCGATCGCGGGTTTGGCAGCCCATGCCCCCTGCGCTTTGCGTGCCGCTTCCAGGGCATCCCGGGCATCTGTTTCATCACCCTGGGGTGCAAGGGCCATGATTTTTCCGGTGTACGGATTTTCCACTTCGATCATTACCGTGGAATGGGATGTGACCAATGCGCCATTGATGAACTGTTTGTACTCTTTCAATTCCAACCTCCTCATGGTGTGAACAATAGTAGGACTTCGGTGTTCGCAGACATAAGCACGCGGCATGCCATACACCTAATCTCACGTCATGACAGAGGATTTTTTGTGGAAAGAAAAGGCTGGATAGATATTATGTCCGGAAATCGGACAGACTGACGGGTACAAGAATACAGCCGGACCGCGTATGTGCGGGGGAATGAATGGCTTGCAAGGCGGGGGGATACCGTCCAAAAATCGGTCAGTTTCGAAGAGTGTTCGATTTTGCAACAGCCTGCAGCTCGGGATGGGCCCCGATCTTCTGATACAGGGTGGAACGCGCCATGCCGAGTCTGCGGGCGGAGCGGGAGATATTGCCCCCCTCCTCTTCGAGAACAAGGGCTATGGCAGCGTTCACCGCTATCTGGACGAGTGAAGGTTCGCTTCCCGACTTCCGGGGCAGGGTGACTTTGGCTCTCTGCTTGATCGTGTCCGTCATCCATGCCGTGCGTACCGGCTCCGGAAGGTACGCGACCGAGAGGCATCCCTGATCCAGCCCCATGACCAGGGCCCGTTCCAGGGTGTTGCGGAGTTCCCGGACATTTCCCCTCCAGGCATACGCGTCAAGGGCATCGAAAAAGGACTGATCCGCGCTGATGCGCTCCCGTGCATACTCTGCCGAGAGTTGTTCCAGAAACTGTTCGGTCAGCAGTCTGATGTCCTCTCCCCGCTTGTGGAGGGGGGGAATCCGTATGGGGAAGGTGGCGATACGGTAATAGAGGTCTTCCCGGAAACGGCCCTGGTTCACCTCGTCAAGCAGGTCGACCTTGGACGCGGATATGATCCTGATATCCAGAGGGATTTCAGCAACCCCTCCCACACGCATCATGCTTCTGGAAGAAAAGGCACGCAGCAGTTTGACCTGGAAACTGAGGGGCATGGCCTCCACTTCGTCCAGAAAAAGGGTGCCTCCGGAAGCGGTCTCCAGCCTGCCCGGCTTGCCTGCTTCCCGGGCCCCGGTAAAGGCCCCGGGCTCATACCCGAACAATTCACTCTCGATGATATCTGCGGGAACCGCACCGCAGTTGATGGCCACAAAGGGGTTGCTCGACCTGTTGCTGGCTGCGTGGATCGCCTGGGCGAACAATTCCTTGCCCGTCCCGGACTCGCCCACCAGCAGGACGCTGGAATCCGTGGAGGCCACCATGGAGGCCAGCTCCCGGGCCTTGACGATTTCAGGACATTTGCCCGTGATGCTCGCAAATGTATAACTGGTCCTGTTGGTCTGGGCTGCGGAAAGGCTCATGATGCGCCCGCTGTCTTCGAGGATGATCAGGGTCCGTTCCCCGTCTTCGATGGGATGGAAATTGATGAGCAGGGACTTTTTGCCACGTGAAACAGGTATCGTGTGTTCCCGCGCGGTTCTCCCTTTCCCGCCTGCCGGGAGATCGAGTTGCGTGAGTATCTTTTCAACCTGTGCGTGGCGGCAGGCGCGATTGGACTTCACGGACACACCAAGCATTTCCAAAGCCTTTTTGCTGTAGCTTTCCACCGAACCGGAACCGTCCAGGGCAATGACCCCCTGGGGCAGATATTCCATGATGGTGTTCAGCTCAGCGTTGGAGATTTTCAGGGAATTCACCGACCGGTTCAGTGCCAGCTGGTTTTCCACGGCCTTGGCAATGGAGGTGGTCAACCCCAGTGTCTGGCGGTTCTGGGGAGTGACGTAGCTGAGTATGTTCAGCACACCGACCAGTTCGGAGTTGGGGGCATGGATCGGGGTGGCCGAACAATTGAGATTGTGCAGGTTGACATTGTAATGCTCGGGCCCGAGCACCTGTACAGGTCTCTCCAGCGCGAGACAGAGCCCGGCAGCATTGGTTCCAAGTGTGTCGAGGCCCACATGGCAGCCTGTCACGAATCCGTTGGACTCCGACTCCTTTACGAGGGTGGGGTCACCGCAGGAACACAGAAAATACCCCTCATGATCGATGCAATCGATGCGCAGGCCGCTGCCGGCGATCACTCCATTGATCATTTCCATGAACGGTTTGGCCGCGGCGATCAATTCAGCGGACCGTTCAAGCAGAAAAGGGACATTGCCGCGAGAATGCAGCGAGCAATGAGCATCGATGCCTTGTTCCCGGCAATGCTTCCAGGATTGTACTATCACGGGCCGGATGCGGGAGGCGTCGACAGCCTCCCCGCTGATGAGATTGTTCCACTGGTGACCTATGGCATCGACGTCGTAGTGCGGCATGAGGATCCTGTTCGGGGTGGTTTTAAAACTGGAGGATTACAGAGGAAGGTGTGATTCCAGCCACGCATCTCTTTCCTGAGCGAAATGCATGGAACATAATCGGAACGGTCGGTTCGGGCAAGGTTCGAGTACCGCCTTGCCTTTGACAAAGCTCAGTACGGCGCAACGCCCTTGGCAAATACGCTCAGTTCCTTCATTTCTTACCCCGTGGCCGAACCGTCAATTCCAAGCCCAGCCCCTGAAGCACCTCCAGTACCTTACCCAGCTGGATGGTCTGTTTGCCCTGTTCCAGATGAACCATGAAGACCTTCCCGACCCCGGAAAAATCAGCGACGTCCTGCTGGGTCAGCCTGCCCTCCTTGCGTCGATTCCGGACAGCCTTGCCCAGATCCTGGACTGAGGTGATCCGCATCGTAGAATCTTTGTCTGATGTACTCATATAATTCCTATAGTATTCGATCGCATATTTTTAGTCTGTTCTTTGGTTGGTAGCAAGAAAAATATGCAATCGGATACTTTTATCTTTTTTTGGAAAACTGCGGGAGCCTTTCTCATAAACAAATGGCCATCAATTCCATACTCGGAATTGATGGCGAACGCACCGGGGGGGCAATGTTTATCGTTGTACATGCTCGATTATACCGCCATGGAAGCCGATTTTTTCCCTTTCTGTGCCATATCCGAGCAGATTTGAGGAATACATCACATTCAGTTTGAAATTGAAAACCAGTGTGTGGATGTTCCGCGCATCCGCCTCCATCAGGCCGGTGTCCACGATGATCACGCCGTCGTCCCCGACGATCATGCCCACGTTGGAGACCGAATGGCCAACGGACATCCATACGTTGTCGGCTAGTTTTATCATTTTATTTGAACTTCAGGGGGGGCTCCCAAAAAACGGGCGCCTTTCCGTGTTGTGAAAGGCACCCGTTTTGAACGTCGAGGCATATCTGCATATACCGTCAAGGGCGGGTGACTACTCGAGTACAACCCGTTTTGTGACGGTATGTATTTCGTATTGTTTATCCGGAGGCAGCAGGAAGTATTTGAGAGATACGGTCACATCCGCTTCTTTCACGCCCTTGGGCAGGATGAATTCCATGGATTCTTCCTTGGTCTGATAGGGCTGGATACTTGTGTCGCGAAGGTATTCGACCTTTGCGTGTGTGCCATAAAGCATTTTGTTATTTTTCCCGTTGCATGCCTGGGGCATGTAGTGACGGGTGACAGTTCCGATATTTTTGCCATCAAGTGTTTGAGCGGTCACGTCCAGGACCAGCGAGTTTGTAGACGGTCAGCCGTCCGGGACTCTGTGCCCTGCCCTTGAGGCGATCCTGGTGTTGACCACGATCTTGGGCACATGCCTGGAAAAATCCTCTATCCATTCATATGCAAGCGTTTCAACATCAAGAGAAATGGTTTTACGGAGCAACTCTTCTGTCTCTTGTCTGTCATTGAAATTGGGTTTGAATGTATGGTCCGCCTGCCCGTCGACCGGCTTCATGTGACACTGCTGACAGGTCTGGCTGCCGCCTCCCGGCAGGTAGGCATGCATGTAGCTGCCATAGGCAGTTCCGCATTGAACCGGATTATCGAGATCGAAATTCGGTCCCTGGCCATGGCACTGACCGCACATGACCGGATGGTCCATGATGGCGCTCTTTTTCACGGTTGCAAAGCGTTCATCGTCATGCTCGGCAGCGGTATGGACCGAGTAGAGGGTCTTGGAATCAGGCTCGCCCTCCTCCCGCTTGTGGATGATGGCCATGTTGTTATGGCACACGAGGCAGGTGATTTTCAGCTGGTTGACCTTGTCGAAATTCCTGGCATTGAGAGCATTGGTGAACTCGACCGCCACGGAATCCTCCGCATGAGTAAGGGCCTGGGGAAGATGGCATTTGAAGCAGGCCCGATAGTTTTCCATGGTTGCTTCCTCTGCTGTGTCCGGAGAGAAGGCGGTTCTTCCGGGTTGAGCCAGCCTGTCCATGTTCAACAGACCGGGGATCCCATTGAGAGGCCTTGAATGATGCGAGTTTTCCCATTGCTCATAGATCTGCTCATGGCACTCCCTGCAGCTTGACGAGTCGTACATTTTTTCAAGTTCGTCGATGGACTTCGCTTTCTGCGCAAACACGGTACCGGGCGATACCATGCAGGCAAAAAGCAGCCATATCGACATTAGCTTTACATTCACCATTTTCTCCTTCTTTGTGATATGGATATATTTTTTTGTACTGGTAACTATTCAGGTCAAAATTCAGCAGGAGCAACAAGCTGAAATGTAATTGTAAATTTGAGTGTCAGCCCATAAATTTCAGAGATTTGAGGATTTCAGAAATCTAAGAAATTGAAAATGCCGGTGCCAAGTCCTTATAATTTCTTAACTCTCTTAAATTTCTAAAATCTATAATTTTGGTAACTATTCAGGTCCAAACTTCAGCGTTACAACATCCTGAAATTCAATAATCAATTTGATCCCGGATCAATAAATTTAAGAGATTGGAGAATTTCAGAAATTTAAGAAATTGGAGACTTGTATGCTAACTGGTTATAATTTCTTAAATATCTAAAATTTCTTAAATTCAAAATTCTGTTTTTTGTGAAATGCACCTGAATAGTTACTTGTACTGTAGCCTTTTGAGACGACGTCTTTATGGTCTTCATGGCGGTTCGGGTATAGCCCTTCGAGTCGATCTGGTGATTGCAATCAGCAGATCGACTTTGGCCAGTTCCCTGAAGGCACGAGGCTGTTTTCTCCCTGCCACAAACAGGCACATCCGGGCAGGGAATCGATGAACGCCGTGCCATTTTTCCTCCCCATGGCGAACAGGGCGGTTGCCAGAGAATCGGCCTGGGCGCAGGTGGGGGCCGTGACCGTCACGGCGGCGCGGCTCGAAAGAGCGGAAGGGTCTGATGGGACGAGGTGGTTGTATCCCCTGGAAGCCAGGCTTTCGTAGTTGCCCGAGGTGGCCATGGCACCGGAGCGCATAGGGAGTGTCCGTATGTTTCTTGCCGGATCGGCACTGTTTTGAATGCCGATGGTCCATTCCTTTCCGGATGTGCCGGGCCGTCCCACGCGGATATCGCCTCCCGCGTTGACGAGGAAGTCGGTTATGCCGTGCCGTTCCAGCGAGGCGGCGGCCAGGTCCACAATATGCCCTTTGGCGATGCCGTCCAGGGAAACGCCCATGCCCGCATGCGCCAGACGAATGGTGCCGCCCTTCATCTGAATCCCCCGTGAATCGGTCAGTACCTTGAGGTCGGACAGCACGGACGCGGGCAACTCTCCAACCGAAGGGACTCCGTTGACTGCCAATGCATCCAGGACCGGAACCGTTGCCGGGTTGAACCCGCCTTGTGTCCGTTCTGCCAGATGCAGGGAATCCGACAGCAGAGAAACGAGGGGCCCCGGTGCATCCCGCAACACCCCCTGTCCATTGAGCACCCCGAGGGGTGCGGCTGAATCATGCCGTGTGAAGACGGCCTCTGCCCCGGCCATGTCCGCAAAGACCTGCTCCAGCGTGTCCTCCAGCAGCGACCTGCTCTCGTTGCGAGCCGAGATGGTCACCACCGTCCCCATCATCACCCGGGTTTCACTCTGTTCGGAAGCCTCGCAATCCCCGAGCAGCCACCCCATTGTCAGACCGGCACCCGCGCCGATCACGCCCAGCGAATAGAGAAACTGTCTTCTGCTCACCGTTGACATGCATGTCCTCTCTTATTGTTACAGGTCAAAAGCCGGGGGCTCTACCTGTTTTCCTGTAATGATTTCAAAATAGTCACAAAACACATGAATTTCATGTCCTGCCGCTTCCGAGCGGACTCAACCAACATTCGTCTGAAGGCAGAGGTTTGATAGAAACTCACTATTTTGAAATGGTTTAGTTGATCTCCATCTGCTTCTTTTTCCATGTTTCAATATCTTTCTCGGTCAATGTCGGCTCCAGCACGGGGCGTGCTTTTTCCGGCTGGGAACTGATGATATTCTGCGCAGCGGTTCGTTCCAGTTCCTGCTGGATATTGGTTTCTATCTGCGTCAGGATGAGGAGCAGGCCAAGCACCGCAAACACGGGCACCATGGCAGCTAGCAGGCGGTTTTCTGATTTCGCAGTCTGGTCCATTGGTTTTTTATTCTCCTTCGCAGCAGTTTGATGAAACCTTCAATGGGCGGAATGGGGCAGAGAAAATTGCACCAGGGCCGTTTGATGAACATGGCGGTGAACAGAACCAGACCCAGCAGGAGGAAGGCGATGATGGTTCCGTCCAGATCGAACAGGGTTCCGAAAACTTCATAGCTTGAAAGGCCGGGATTTCTGAACAGGAGGGCAACGATGATCGCGGTCAGGGCCAGGCCACGCTGAGCCCAGGTGAGCCAGGTACGGTACGATGTTTTTTTGGGCAGTCTGGCTCCCCCGATAAGCCCCATGCATTCCTGGGCCGCTCCAAAGGGACAGAACCACATGCAATAGGGGTTCTTGTTATCTATGGTGAGCGCCAGAAGTACCCCGAATATCAGCAGATAATAATAGATATGGGTTTGCCAGTCCGGCCAGAACCCGAGCAGGAGTTTGTTGATATGGGAGATGGTCAGGGGTTCCGTAAAGATGAAACCCAACAGGATCATGCTCGTCACCATGCTGATCCATCTGACCTGTTTGGTGTATTTGAATGAACGGCGACGGGCGATGAATCCGATGGCAAAAAAGGCGATCAGGACCATCTCCAGGGTTCCGAAATGTATCTTTTCAACAGGCTTCGGGGGGACCGAGAAATCGAGTTGGGCCCCGGCAATGCTCCGGCTGCCCTGAAGCGCAGCCCGGGCCATTGCCCGCGAGGTGTATGTGGCACCGGATACCCCGTCCACATCATCCCCCAGGGCAAAGGAATCGGCATAGCTTTTACCGAGCAGGGTTTCCATAAACCCGCTGTCGCGGACCCGTTCGAACCAGCGGGGAGTCTCCTTGTGGTCGACCACTGCCAGACCGGTGATCGTGCCGTTGAGGTCGGTTGCCACGGCCATATCCAGGGGACCGCCATAGCCGCTGGCCGTTCCTATGGACACATAGCAGAGAAACGTCTCTGAAGCGTGCCCGTCATAGGCGGCAAAGGTCGACTCATCCAGGCGCTCGAACCTCTCGGCAGCCGGCACCGCTCTCTTGAGGGCGGGTTCGATGCCGTTGCTGCTCCGGGTGTATCCGATGATGCCCGCAATGATGATACAGACGATTGCGGCCAGGCCGAGCCACCAATCCAGATCTTTGGCTTTGCCGGACCTTTTTGGACTATCTGATATTTTGTCCCTGGTAGAAACATTCATCACTTCATGGTTCCCTTTTATGGTTGTACCTGCTTAGGTGGGAGGATGCCAAAGGATCTGTCTAGGCACTCAGCCTTTTTCTGACAGAGCGCAGCGTGAGAACTGCCAGTATGATCATGGGCAGTCCCATGAACACCAGGGACAACCATGCCGCGCGGGGAACCCCTTCCCTGAACGAGGCGATAAAGGTCTGTCCCATGAACATGAAAACGAGAAAAGTCAGGACAACGCCAGCCCATTCAAACCATTTGAGTTTCAGGCCCTTCTCTTTGATCAGCAGAAGAAGACAGGTGGCACCGCCACCCATCAGAAAACCCAGCAAAACGTACCAGAACCAGTTCCAGCTTACCAAACGCATTGAAATTTCTCCTTGTTTCCTTATGAGCGGGATGTATCCAGACCATACAGCGGGATGTCCATGGGGTTTACATCCCATGGGGTCTTGTTGGGATCGGGTTCGGTACCGTAGCCGAAAATATCGTCCATTTTGCGGATTGTGGCGTTGAGTGCCGGGGCCTTGGCAATGGACATGCGTATCAGGTCGTGCATCACGGCCTCGTCAAATTTTGTGAAGGGGCAGACCGTCTGGCACCGGCTGCAGTCGGGTTCACCGCCCAGCATGTAGCCGTAGCATTTTTTGGCATCCATATACCACCCTTTGATCCCCTTGGCCTGCCAGGAGGCTTCGCCGCCCCAGAAAGGCTCGTCAGAGGTGCTGATAGCTCCTGAGGGACACATTTCCGCGCATTTTTTGCAGACCTTGCAAAAATCCGTGATCCCTGCATCTATCGGCTTGGTCTCGGCAAGGGGCAGGTCGGTGACAGTGAGCATGACCGTGCGGATATCGGTGCCCCACTGCGGACTGCAGAGAATACCGGCACGGCAGTACTCTCCCATGCCGGACATGACCCCGAAACCGACATTGCGGCCGACAGACCCTGTATGACCACCGTAGTATTGGTAGCCGAGGCCACGTAGAAAGACATTGAGGCGGTTGGAGTAGATATTGGCGCGGGAGTATGAGGCCGTGTTGCTGGAGGCCCAGCTCATGCGGTCCGTGTACTGCTGCATCCACAAAGGCTGGGGGATGACCGCGCAGATGACCCAGAGGTCTTTGTCAGGCAGAACAAAGGTGTGGTCGGGCGCAGCATATCCCTGTTTCACGTTTTCAAACCGGATGAAACCATAGAGCAGTTTCTTGGTTCTTTCATTAAGCTTGACAAAGCCCATGTCGGATGCCCCGAGAATGCGTCCCGCAACGCGGAGCATGCGTGAATTCTCCTCCGGGGTTCCTTCATGTCTGGGCACCCCGTAATCTTCCGGGGTATAGTACATGGTGGGATGTTCCCATTCTTTCACGGCCTTCACGTCCGGCCCGGTCCAGCCGGGGGCGATGGAGCCGTTTGCTCCCCATCCCCAGCAATTGGCATCGGCCAGGGCCCGGTCACGTAGGGAATAGCCCGGGACATTTTCACGGACCTTTTTTTTGGTAGAAGCGATATTGCGGGCGTGGATCTTGAAATATTCGCGTTTGTCATCCCATCCGTCAGGATTGAACAGGGTCTTGTGCACGCCCGGGAATATTTCCATATTGTCCCAGTCGATTTTGACCGTGGGTTCGTCCACCTCTCTGACCCAGAACGGCAGTTTGCGTTCGGCATAGGGTGAGGCCATCATCTCGTCCACGTCCTTGAAATCAGCGGCCGCAGGGATGCCGGTAGCCGCCTGCAAACCGAGTGCGCCGCCGCCGATGCCCAACATTTTCATGAATGTTCTGCGCCCGACCGTAGAATGATAGCGTTGTTTTCTGGAAATTGGTTTGCTCATGGGGTTACCTCGTGTTTGAATTCGTGGTTCAATGCCGCACCAACGCCACGATCTATTACAAAAGGCATGCCCATAAAATAATTACTTTAATTTCAATTAATTAAGCAGTTAGAGGGCAAAGAGTCGACTGATCTTCTTACGCCATTTGACTATTTAGCGCCATAGGGCGAATATGCGGCAAATAAGCATACGTACAAAAAAATCTGTAACACTATCACCCAACATCCCGTACCTACTCTGTTCGAAGCAAAGGTTTCATGGAAACCCAATATTCTAAAATGGTTGTAACTATTCAGCCAATCATCCAGGAAGAACTCCCGTAGTTTTCTGGGAACGCCGAGCCCCAGCTCGGCAAAGTGCTTGCGGACCGGCAGCCAACAGGGACCGGTGCTGCCTGAAAAGGAAGATGAGCGTTTAGCCTCCTACTGTGCTCGAAAGGCCGAGCTGGGGCTCGGCGTTCCCGGGAGGGCGAATCGTATTGTCACTCCTGTCTTGAGGCTGAATAGTTACAAATGGTTTTGATTAAGCTTACGAACAACCGGCAATTCGTTTCTTCCAATCCGATGAAGGCTCCCATGAAAGATTATGATTTCTTGAGAAATCTGGTTTTGAGTATCAGCAGCAGCCTGGAACTTTCCCAGGCCATGCGTGCAACCTTCGGCTTCCTGTCACAGCATCTCCCCATTGCAGGACTCTCCCTGCACCGCTTCTTGCCGCAGTTGCAATCAACCCAGCTCAATTTTCTGGTAACAGAGAAGGGATTCCATGAATTGGACACCCTGATACCACTCTCAACCGGCAATATCGCATATCTGACAAACCATGAAGATCAGAAAGAGGTGGCCCATGGGGACAGCGTAGAAGAAGGATCTATAGCCAATAGATTCAACCACGCCCTGGCGGGTTTCATCCCCCTTGAAGATCGCAGCTACATGACGGCTATTTTGACGGCAGGGGACACCATTGTCGGCCATCTGTCCCTGGTGGGGAGAGGACTGCATTGTTTCAAGCCGGAACACGAGACCCTCCTCGAGCTCATGCGGGCACCCGTGGGCCTGGCCATGATGAACCTTTTGCAGCATCGCAAAACCGAAGAACTGAAAACACGGCTGGATGAACACAGGCGGCAGCTGGCCGGTGAGATCAATTTACTGAAGGAGACGGCCATCATCGGAAAGGACGGTGGATTGCGCCATATCACCCAGATGGTGGGGCAGCTTGCCGGAAGCGATGCCCCGGTGCTCATCATGGGCGAGACCGGCACCGGCAAGGAACTCATTGCAGACGCGGTTCAACGGGTATCGGCTAAAAAGGACGGACCGTATCTCAAAATCAACTGCGGCGCCATACCGGAAACCCTCATAGACAGCGAGTTGTTCGGATATCAGAAGGGTGCTTTCACGGGCGCCTTGACCGACAAGCCCGGAAAATTCGAGCAGGCCTCGGGAGGGACACTTTTCCTCGATGAAGTGGGGGAATTGACACCGCAGTCACAGGTAAGACTGCTCCGTGTATTGCAGGAACATGTCGTGGAAAGGGTAGGCGGCACACGGTCCATCAGGGTCGATGTCAGAATTATTGCAGCCACCAATCGGCCGCTGGAAAACATGATGCAGGAGGGGACCTTCCGGGAGGATTTGTATTATCGGCTGAATGTCTTTCCGCTGAATGTACCACCACTGCGCGAACGGACAGATGATATCTCCCTTCTGATCCACCACTTCATCAAGGAGTTCGGTAAAAAACTCAATATAAACGATGAGATCGAAATCGATCTGGAATCAATGAAGATTTTGCGCGCCTATACCTGGCCGGGCAATATCCGGGAGCTCAAAAACCTGCTGGAACGCGCATTGACCTTACATCCCAAAGGTAAACTCAATCTGGCCCAATACCTTCCAAAAGATCCGGGCTGGTACCTCACCCCGAAAGAGGGGACGAGTTACCTCAAAAAAATGATCCAGGACGAGGTAGCCGCAGCCCTTGCACGTGTACGTCCCCCAAAAATACAGTCGGAACCGGAGGTAACGCAACCCGAAAGCCCTCATTCACTCTCCCTCGACGAGGCCATGGCCGCTCACATCGGCGAGGTTCTCAAACAGTGCCGGGGCAAAATCAGCGGCCCCGGGGGAGCGGCTGAAATCCTCGAGATCAATCCCAGCACCCTGCGCAAAAGAATGAAAAAGCTGAAAATCCCGTTTGGATTTTCAGCTTGATGATCTGACAAGAGACCGGACTGACCGCATCCGGCATCGCCCCGTCAAACTTGATGAGATAGGTTTGGAAGGTGAGATGAGGGGCAGTGAATGAAACAGTCCGGATGATTACAGCACTGTAACCACATCTTCCAGCGCCAGACGTGCTTTGGGGAGGCCGTGGTTATAGTCGCCGTCATCCAGGTGATAGCCCATGGCCAGTGCAACCTCGCACACGTACCCGCCGAGCTCTTCCTTGAAAATCTCTCCAATGAGTTCCGAATCAACACCTTCCATGGGGGTGGAATCGATACCCAGGCGTGCCAGGGTATGCAGCGCATTGCCCAGGGCAAGATAGGTCTGGGCTTTGGTCCAGCTGCCGTTATAGCCGGCTTCATCGGCATGGAGTTCGGCAAAGAACATGCCCTTGTCCATCATCTCGTCATGTTTTTTCGCAGGCAGGTGTCCCGAGCTGACTTCGGCATCCACAACCTTTGCATACTCTTTTCTGGTGAAACGGGGATGGTATGCAAAGAGGATGATGTGTGATGCCTCGGTCGCGTGTTTCTGGTTCATCTGAAACTTGTTCACGAAGGTATCATGGAAGCGTTGTTTTGCTCCGTCGCTTTCTATGATGATAAACTTCCACGGCTGTGAATTGACCGAAGAAGGAGACATGCGCAGAGCTTCCTTGATGACGGCCATATCGTCTGCGGAAATACGCTTTGTCGCATCGTATCTTTTGGTGGTGTAACGGCGGTTGAGATCTTCGATGATGGGGTGGGTCATGGTTGTCTCCATGTGAGAGTTGCATATTGAAAGCCGGCGCTTTTCTGATTTCCATGTGAGCGGAGGTGTGCCCCTAAAAATCGCCCGCCAAACCTTGTTTGAGTTCCTTCATCAACGCTTTGAATTGTGGCAGAAGCCCGGCCATGGTTTGGGAATCCCGGTTGGCCAGGATCGCATAGCCAAGGGACTTGATGCCCACAATCAGGGCGGCGCGGGTGTTTTTATCTAAAGATTCCTGACCACGCAAACCTTCCAGAATCGCCAAGACATCGTCGTGGCTTTCAAATCCGAACTGCAGAGATGACGCGCCGTCACTTCCGGCCGGTTGTGGTTCCACTATGACATTGTATGCGTACTTCATGATATTTCACCGTGTTTGGGGATATGATGTGCGGCTCATCCGCGTGAGAATACTTCTGCCGTCGCGGATGAGCCATGGTATTCTTACTCTACGATTTTTCCATTAAGATAAACATTCGATTCCATTTCGGTCTCGTTCTGGATGCCTTCTCCGGCAAAACAGGTGCGAAGGGATTGTCTGGCAAAACCTTCCAATGCCTCTTTTGCAGCATCACCCGTTACGACGACCCGAGTGATCACGTTGTCGAGATGGCCCGTCATGGTCGGCGTCATGAAATTGTCCTTCTGGTAATCAAACTGGTGCTCGACCCGGAAATCGTCGATATCCACGCCCTGCTTCTGAAAATATGCATGGTTGGCAGTCAGCTGGCTCATGAGGCAGAAAGAGGTTCCAATGGTGAAGTAATCCCACGATGTCGGGGCCTTGTCCGTACCTTCATACCCACGGCTGTCATCTGCATACAGATCCCAGGTGGCGTAATTTTCCGTCAGGGATTTTGCTCTGATTCTGTGCATGTAGGGTCGTGCGGCATCATGGGCGGATTCGGCAATGCTTATTTCCGAGAAGACCATGGGGTTTGGCAGGTTGTGCATGTCCACCGACAGATCTTCTTCAAAAGGTATTGTCTGGAGGTGGAGATCAGGAGTCACGTCCGTGAGCTTGAACCCGTTGTCCATGGAAACGGGCGATTCCACCTTGCCGGGACGCGGCGTCAATCCGGCCCAATTGTCGGCGTTGATGACGACGGCCGCATCGATGGTTGTCTTCTGTGCCAGCCCTTCACCAACAGCCCATGCCTTGAGTGCCAGTTCCTTCAATGTGCGGATTTTTTCAGCAGACTCATCACTCTTGATGATGATATTGGTGGTGACCTTGTCCGTATAACCGGACCATTTCTCCGTCATGGTATCTGCCCACCTGAAGATGATCCGTGATTCCACTTTTACATCCTCAACATCCAGGTCCAATATCCGTATCCCTCGTTCGATCTGGGTCAGCAGGCTGGAAGAAATACCGGCTGCAAAATAGGACAGGGGATTGGGAGCCGTCTGGTCATGGGCCGCGCCGCCTTCATCGCTGACAAACTCCCATGCGCTCAGCCGGTCTTCACCTACGGGCCTGGCAAGGCCTTTTTTGAGGAAAGGTGCTTCTTTGTTGAGGAGCCGTTGCGTGGTGGTCACAACATGTTCAGAGAGAGCGCCGTTGACCGGGATCGCCTGTGTGGGAGTAAAGGTTGTAGGACGGGTGTACTCATCCAGCCTGGTTTCAATCTGATACACCTTTGCATGCTGATCTGCATTGTTCTGGGCATACGCAGCGGACCCTGGAACAAGAAGTGCCAGCAGCATGATAATTGTACGTACTTGAGTTTTCATTCTTTTTTCTCCGTGGTGATGTGTGATAGAAA
>NZ_JBUDSQ010000066.1:0-15397 GCF_054921335.1 Desulfoplanes sp.
CGGCATTCAATGCCTTGGCCAATCGTTCAGCCACATCCTTGCCAATGGGACGCTTGCCGGTCTCCATTTCTGAAACATGGTGAGGCTTGACTCCCGCCATTTGGGCCAGCTCTTTCTGGGTCAAACCTTCCCTGAACCGAAATCCCCGCAAAATGGTTCCGGGGTTGCTATCTGGGAAGACTTCGGACGCATCAAATAACTCTTCACCCATTTCGTTCTTTTCCCGCACATGACGGCTTAGAAGTTGGCTTTTTGGGGTAGATTTGGGGCAGTATTTGAAAATTTATCCCAACAAATCAATAACCAGGATAAAGCCTTTATCACTGCATTTCACTGAATTCTTAGCCTGAGTGACCCGACATTGTCCCAAAGCTTGAGTAAATACATAGCCATAAAGGGATCGCAGGAAAAGTAATTTTTGAATTCCAATGAAATTGGAGTAGCCAAGGCATGGATTTGGGTGTCCGGAGTGGGGATGTCTGTTGTAGAAAAACAAAGAACTCCTTGCGGTGATAATCTTGTCTCCCCCCTCAGATGTTTGATTGGTGGCGAACTACCGAGAAATCCTCGGAGGTTGCCTTCTGTGCTAACGGCATCGATATAGGTAACGGGTACCAAATCGTTAGGCCCCTGCCCATTCATTTTTGGTGATTTTCGGTAAAAAATCAGGTGGATAACCTTTTCTGCCAGCTGACGTTTATCTCTTCTATGATTCCTTTGAGCAAAAGGGTTGATATCTTCACCTAAAACTCATACGGGACCATTATAAATTCGTCCTATGTAAAGGCATCAACCTGGAACGAACGTACGCTCTTTTCTTGGCTGCCACGCTTCCCTTCTTATGCGGTAACGGTACTGCCGTATTTGCCGGAGGTATTTTTCTTATGGCCAAAGCTAAGTTCACATTTGTCCTTCTCGGCGGGACGGCACTGCGGGGTTCCCTGGTGGCGTGTTCCAATGTTTGGGAGGAAAGAGGTCGATCGAAAAGGACTGATGTCATAGTAGGAGTTAGTGCCTAGGAGGGGTCCGATTCCCCTCCGCCCCGCCAATTATCATCCACCGAAGAATCTCTCACTTGATAGTAAGTTATAACAAGGCATACAGGTTAAGGTGAAATTCCATTTAGATCTGAGATTTTTGCAGTGCCCATGATATAGGGAGAGCTAATAATCTGACTTTTTTTTCCTGTTAGGATTTTCTAGCTTACCTGCAACAAATGCCATTATAACCTCAAGAGAAAAACGAGAATAGAACTTACTGAATCCAAAATAAAAAGTGTAAGACAGCAAAACAATAGTTGTTAAACATACGTAATTAGGCGTATCTTTATCAATAAAAAAGAATATTGCCATCCAAAACCACACTATAAACATAAAGGAAATGCTTCTACAAAATCCATATAGGGCAACATAGTTTTGTATTTTATTTACATGAGCAGTTCTGTACTCTATTGAGTAATGATAAATAAGTCTAAAAAGTTCACCGTCGAATATTTTGTGCGGGTCAAATAATATTCCATTCTCTACAAAAAAGTTCTTAATTGTCTCTTTTGAGTTCAAGCAGATGAGTGGATTTAACTTTTTGGGCTGTAATCCATTAACTTTTAGAATATCTACAAAGATATAGTCTAATATTGATATTGGGGCCAATATAATAAAAAGCATAGTCCGATAAAATTTTCTTTTATTTTTTTCTCTGTATGAATATCTATAGCTAAAAAGTGAAAAAGGTGGATAACCCCTTCGATACAGGTAATATCTTTCTACAAATAATGAAGACAATAGAGCCAAGGCATGACCAAAGCAATATGATATAGCGATCATGACAATCAAGAAAAATAATTTCTCGTTAGAGAATTCAATAAGTGCACCATTAAATTTTTTTATTAAATTGGAAAATGCTTCAAATTGAAATAGTGAAAATGTAAATATGGACCCTGGGATTAAGTATCCTAAAAAATCGTATATGGAGAACGGATTTTGATTATTCAAAGTTCAATCCTAAATTTATTGTTCTAAATTCTAATGTAATAAAGATGATACAGCAGATATCAAACCAACAAAAAGGGCACCAAATGCGAAAAAAAGATTCCATCGAAAACTTTTTTCAGCTCTAATTTCTTTTCTTATTCGAAATCTGCTTCTATCTCGAAGTACTCTTTCAAAACTATAAGTGTCTTCCATTTCTTCATACGGTATTGGGATATCGATTTTTTTGGCCAAATATATTATTCGCTGGGTTTTCATCCAATCCAAATCATCATTGGCCATAGATAATTCGTTGTCCATCCTTTGTCGAAGTTCATGTTTTTTTTGAGCATTTGATTGTTTTTTTATCTCCTGCGAATACTGCAACTCTGTTTCCTTCATATTCCTGACGATACGTTTTTCATCAAGCCAGTACCTCATCAGAATTGGCATCCCCTTTACCATAAGCTCATCTCCTTCACCCCAAAACCTCCCGCACCCGCCGTTCCATCCTGGTCATCATACTGTAAGTATCCAGATCACTTTTCTTGACATGCGTCTTGTTGGCCAGGCGGCAGACTTCATCAATGGCCAGGCCCATGAGTGGGGCTGGGGCATGGATGCGGCTTTTGTCCATGTTCAGGTGCTGGACCTCGAAAAGCAGACCGTAGAGCCGTTTGCCCATCTGGGGATCAAGGTTGGGAATGAAAAGGTTATCCTTACCCTCAAGACTCTTTTCCATACACTGGACGTGGGTCCAGAAATTCGCGTCTCCCTGACTGAATGAGAGCAGGGTGTCGGAGTAACTGTGGACCAGCAGGTAATCCAGGGCCAGCTGGGAGTTGGCTGCGCGGATGTTTGCGGCCTCTCGCTGGGAAGCTTCGCTGATGGTCCGGAATTCTTCATTGGCCAAGGATTGCAATTGGCCCTGAAGGGTTTTCAGTTCCTTGGGGTCGATCACATAGCTTTCGTCTATGGCCATACCTGCCAGATCATGGAATGAGGTCACCAATCGGATGGTTGTAAGCCCGGTGCTGTCCAAACAGGCAACAGCATATCCGACCAGGGTGCCATGATTGCCATATGCAGTGGCTTCAAGCCTGTGGATACATCCGGGTTGCTCGAATTCCTGGATATGGCCGATCAATGCCTCGAATACCGGGTCTCCGTAGGTGGCAAAATGCAGGCTCGATCCATCATCGAGGCCATATTCATAGGTGTTCCTCGATGTTGTCAGGGTTTGCCCTTCGGGAATGCCCGCCACTCCCTGAACGGAGATCAATCGTTTCCGGATATCTGAAGAGATAGTCGTCCCCAGCCTCCGCAGATATTTCGACTCGGAAAGGATTTTCCAGATGGTTTCCATGGTCACCGGGGAATCATCTCGGCCCTGCCGGGAAAGGGATTCATAAATCTGGTAGATTTCCCGGGGGGAGAGTTCGCGGCTGGCAATTCTGGCCTGGATGAGGTGCAGCCGTTCCTGGACAATGCCTTCCAGTTCCTCTTCGGAAATTTTCCCTTCCGCCAGCAGTTGAAACTCTTCCTGACTGATCGGCAGCAGGGATGCCTGCTGACTCCCCACGACTCCTGCGGCATCAGCAAGCCGTGTCATCAATCGCCCGTAGACGATTTCTTCGGCGGAATCGGCATAGCACAGGTTCAGAACGAAAATGTTGTCATGCTTTTGCCCGATTCTGTCGATACGCCCTATACGCTGTTCAACCTTCATGGGATTCCAGGGCAGATCAAAGTTGATCAAGGTATCGGCTGTCTGCAGGTTCAACCCTTCGGCTGCAGCATCGGTGCACACCAGAATGTCAATTTTTTCCTTCAAGAACATCTGTTTGATGATCTCTCGGTCGGTATTGACCAGTTTCCACTGTCTGGGATCGGTATATTGCCCGCCTTTTCCGGAGTAGGTGCCAACCAGAAGCTGGGGGTCGGCCCGTTTGAGGCGGCTGACAATATCGGTCAGGGTATCATAGAATCTTGTGAAAATAACTGTCTGCTGAATCCGGTTACTATTCTGAACGCGCCTGGTATTGAGGAATTCAAGCAGATAGCTCATCTTGGATGAAGTCAGGGTCAGGTCATCAAGAGTGACAAGCATCCGGGCGAGATGATCCCGCTCCCATTCAAGATCCTGGGGCTTTCTTCCCTGCAGAATATTTTCAATGATTTCAGAATCATCGTCACCGGACTCCACATAGTCTTCAAGGTCCAGTACGGATTCATTGCTCTGGGTTTGGACATGATGACTCAGGGTCAACTCGACCCTGTCCTTTCGTCTTTTAACGGTCTGTCTGATGGCATAGAGGCTGGAAGCAAAACGCAGGCGCAAAAAACTGAGATAGAAACCTGTTGCCGTCATCACGTTCTCGCAGCCGCTCTTCACGATTTCATGGGTGAGCAACTGGCAATAGGTTTCCAACTGGTCATAGCATTCTTTTTCCTGTGGAGTGAAAACAATCCTGGGGACTTTGAGAATGTTCCTTTTTGCCAGATTGGCACTCAGCATCTTTTTGTCCCGGTAAATTTCCAAAAGGGGACGGGTATGCCGGAGCATGACTCGAGAAAGCGGGGATGCACAAAAAAGAAGCTTCTGAATGCCGGGTAACTCACGGTTTCTAAATGCTCTTCCCCTTTCCAGCCAATGCCTGACACTCAAGCGGATTCGACCATCAATAACCGCTTTCTTGAGAAAATCATTGTAGATGGGATCGTGATGCGTGATGTCCAGAACCGCCTTTCGCAAAAACTCCCATTCCTCGCTGCTGATCGCTTCCCGACCTACCAGCCTGCCGAGAATATCAAAATACCAATGGCAAAGTCCGGGGTCGTATTGAAACGGGCCGACCCTGTTGATCAGTCGCAAAAGATCATAGACCTCAATGGGATCGAGTTGCATGGGGGTTGCCGTGGCCAAAAGGAGTGAACGGCTTTTAGCACGGAGAATGTCACTGATAACCCTGTAGAGATTCCCGAACCGTGGTTCGCCCCGCATGCCGTTGTTGGAGTTTTTACGACGCGCATAATGCGCTTCATCCACCAACGCGATGTCAAAATCAGCTCCAGCCCTCAAATCCCTTTGCCAGCGTTCTCTGGCAAGCAGACCCGTTGAAACGATATTCAGGTTTGGTGAGAACAAATTGTTACTGGTCGTTGTGTCATCGGTGGGAAATATGCGGGTATGAGGCGTAGGGGTCCCTCCCTTGGACAGGCTGAAGGGGAGCAAAAATTTGGATGCCATCTCATTCTGCCACTGTTTGGTCAGGCTGGCAGGAGCGGCAATGAGCACCCGATTGGAAAGACCTGCCAGAAACAGGGATCGTATGACCAGCCCTGCTTCAATGGTTTTGCCCAAACCGACTTCATCACACATCAAGTAGCTGAACGGCCAGGTCCGTATAAGCCGTTTGGCCACTATTCGTTGGTGGGGCCAGGGTTCGACAGGTGCAGTCTCCATGCCCACATATCTTCCACCCGGAAGAAGGGGAGCGTCCTTCAGGAGATTGAATCGCAACCATTCTTCCGGACTTGGGGGGCTTACTTCCTTTGGTGTATGCCGGGTTCCATCAACTTCCCGTGGAGGGGCCAGCTGATTCCCGATATCCAGCAAACGGTCCATGACTGCTTCCGGGAGTGGGATTACATGCAAATAAGGATTCTGATTGTCCCAGAGGATCTCGAAACTCCTGTCCGCCTCATCGGCCCGTTCCTTTTCGCTTTCACCCTTCCAATCACAATGAACATCGATATTTTCGGCATTGAGAACAAGGGCTGTCCTGGACTCATTGAGTGATCCATTGATGTAGATCCGCCGGTTGGATTCATCCCGAAAGATGGCCCATTTCTCATGCACATACCCGTCAACCCTGGAATCAAAAGCAATGGGATTTCCCGTCCTCGCATCAATGCGAAAGGCAACCCTGATTTCCAGCGTACCCTGATTGATCATGCAGGCCAGCAAGCGAACGCCGCGTTGCACGTCCTCGGGCCAGGACTCGAATCCCTCAAGATTTTCAAGGAGGGCTTTTTCCAACAAAGCGGGGTCGGAAACAGCCGATGCCTGGAGGATGGCTCCCACATCGTTGGGGTTGAGATCAGCCCCGGCGATCAAACGGGCCTTCCCCTGGTTGCCCACAAATGCTGTAAATCCCTGAGAGGCAGCCGCCAGAGAGGAAGATCTGAAATATCCGGCCATGCGATCATAACGGATACTACGCTGCAGTACCGGGATATAGAATTCATCCAGGATGCTGACAGGCCGCCCTTTGCTTCCCAAGGAAGAGGTTTTGTAGGAAATCCGCCAAGGGTGTGTGGTGAAGTCGAGTTTTTTCATGGCAACCATTCCCGGCATACTGATACAAGAAAAAGTCCCTGATTCGACATGAAGAATCAGGGACTTTACTGGTTATTGAAGATCAAAAAGAATCTGTTCACCCAGCTTTTTGCGCTCAGGATCATCCTGTTCAGTTGTCCAAACCTGAAGCAGGTCAATGATTCTGGTTCTGGATTCTCCAGCGTGTTCTTCCAGATACGGACGAGCAAGAGGCCCCCCCCCCTCCTTGTACTGCTGGATGCAGCCATGCAGGATATCCCAATCAGTTTGGGGATGGTCCAACCGTTTTGCATTCCGTTCTTCCGGTGCAGCCAACCTGAGTTTGGAACCGCTTCTGACCAGGGGAGCATGGAATCCTTCGCTTTGCCCAGAGACTCCCCGCCTGTTGGTGGCTTGGGCAATGCCGATAGCTTGATCGGAAACCGTGTACCCACCGGATTTTTGCTGCAAAGATATGTTCAGGGAGCGGGAAATGTTAAGCGCTTCGTCAAACGAAAAATCTCCCATTCCCCAGATTCCAAAGAAAATCAGGCTGATGGCAGTTTCGGGATCGAGTTCCTCCACCTGAATTCTGCCTCTGGTTACTTTGTGGATATTATTCTCAGCAACCACCCGGCTGGCTTCATTCATGGCCCGGATAGGGCTGACCGGCTCGTCTCCATCCATAACCGGCCATTTTTCAGACAATACCTTGAGAGCCCGACCATAGCAGGACACCATTTCGTCCACTGGATTGAGGTGAAGATGCCCAAATTCTTCAAGCGCCACCTTGACGGCATCCCGGATTTCCGCCTGAACTCCCTTCCCACCAAGACCTCTCCACAAGGATGGCTCGGGCAGTTCCGTGTCCTGTTTTTTCCGGCAGGTGATAAAAATGGAACTTGCGGCTGCGGCCATGTCCTTTTGATGCATGGATGCTGCGGACTCGGATTCTACAGGCACGGAAGCCGAAATGATCCACCCGGAATCGATAAGTGATCGGATCAGGGTTTCCCATGCATCCTGGCTTTTATGGGTGAACATCAGGGTCATTAACCCTTCCGGCTTTATGACTCTATGGCACTCAGAAAAAATCTCCGACATGAATATTTCATAGGCTATCTTGGCGTTTTTGGTGGATCCGTCTCGAACAGGATTGGCTACAGCCTCCTCTTTTTTGTTCGTCAGCCTACGGTTAAAGACCCCCGGATAAAGAGCTTTCAGAGTCCGTTTCTGGAATACATAAAACAAATCAGACAATTCCGCATACTGAACATTGTTGTAGTATGGAGGGTCCATACAGACGAGATCAACGCTGTTGGACGCTATGTCGGGCATGTTCGTGGCACTGCCATTTCGTATACTCAGCGGCAGTTTGTTTCCATCCAGGAAGTGTTTGTGTATCGGATCGACCAGCTCAGCAATACCTTTGTAGGAATCAATAATTTGAGAAAGCCCCCAAGCTGCCCCAGAATTGGGTCCAGAAAAAATCATCTCCCCAAACGTCCATTTCAGAGAAAAATCGTGCCTGCCGAAATTGCCTTTGACGATTCCCCGCGTGTACTCCCATCGGGTCTGTCTGCTGTTATAATCAACCCCCTTATCAATAGCGAACTGCAAATAGGTCACCACAGCCCGGCCTTTTTCTTCTCCCAGTTCCGCGATGATCTGCGGTTTGAGCTTGTTCAGCCCCTCGATGAGAGTGATATGGCCAAGGAGTTGCCGTGGGGTGAACATGTCACACCAGCGTGGCATGCCGTAAGTAACAGGGCGCATGTCGTTACCTTCAGGAAATTTTTCCGTCGGAATATAGCCTTTCTCGTCCCATTCATCCCATCTTGCCTGGAGCATGGCTTCGGCTTCTTTGAGTGCCTGCAGGTCTTTTGCATTGGGTGCCCGAAAAAACCTGATTTTTTTGGTTCTGATCTGCCCCGTTTTGGGGCCGGATTTATACCGAACGGGCTGTCCAGTTTTGTCCAATACCGGTTCAAAACGGATTGCTACCACACAGTAGAGACGATCTTCCCACTTCCCAAACCGGCTCTCCCCTCTAGCCTGAGCCTTGATCTCATCCCCGGCAATAGCCTGTTTGCAATGGATGCATTGACCAACCCCACGAGTGACTGTTGAAAAATCAGGATCTTCGCCCTGGGAACCTTTCCCCTTGGTTACCTTGTAGGGAACAAACGAAACTTTTCCGTTCCTGGGCTGACCATCAGGTACGACCTTTACGCCCCACTGATCCCCGGCCTGCTTGGAAAGCCAGCAAGAATTCAGTAGTGGGGCTTCTGCTCCGCAGTGGGGGCAGGTGACTTGGCGGCAGTAAAGGTAATCGACAATTTGTTCAAATTTAAAATCGTCAAAATATTCGGGGCAAAACTGAATGGACTTCTGTAACTCTTTTTGTCTTTCTTGAGGTAAAATTTGGTTATCCGGAAAAAAATTTGAGTTGTGTATCTCTAAGTAGTCTAAAAGCCTTTTCCCCCAATATGAAATATTTCCTTGCAACCCAGAACCAAATATCGATGAGTATCGCAACGTAGCATTGAGAATTATCATCGCAACTGGATTCAAATCGTTAGCAATTACATTATATCCGAGTCTTAATGCCTCAAATGGAATAGAACCACCACCCGAGGTTGGATCAAGAATTGTAATATTTTGTGGCCTGTATTCGGTTGGATTTACAAAAGCTCTAGGATAGCCATATGCATCCCCAGAGAATCGAATATTCAAAGCCTTCGTAAAGGCCATTTTTGCTTTTGCCCACGCAGGATCGCCCATTTTTTTTTGTACTTCCAGCAATTCACCGGAACTCGGCCATGGCTCCGGAAATTTGAGACTCTCAAGTTCCCATTTTTTAGTTATTTCATCACCAGGTAAACAATGTGCGCTTCCTATTGATGCGATAATTTTCTGATCCTCAAACCGTCTTTCCTGTTCCTTCTCCAATGCTCTCAACACCACTGCATCAACAGGCAAACATTCTCCCCCCTGCCCATCCGACTGAATCCTCTCCAGCAGCTTGTCTGGCAACGTCCACTCGACCCCATTGACCAACGCAACTTTCTTCTCAATGCCCAGACTACGGACAAACATCTCCGGGTCTGTATCAGCAGGTAGAAGCGAGGCGAGTATGGCGGCCCGGCTGGGGGTCAAAGGTCGTCTGGCCCACCAGACATGGAGCCGATGCGTGGGAGGAGCCTTTCCCGTATCCCGCTCCCTTTGTGTTTCAGCCCCTACCTGATGGCAGGGAAATCCCTGTTCGATAAGCCGGGTGTCGTTATTCATTACATGCTCCAGTCATTGTATAAATCATACAGCAAAGGTCTAACCGCCAAAATTCCAAAAGGATATTTCCTGCCATTTTCTGGGAAACCCCATGTGCTCGTGAATATCCAAAGGACATTCTTCCAAAAGCTCAGCCAAACGCACATTCCAGGAGGATGCATTGGTGAACGAACAAAGAAAGGCGAAAACAATGGCCAGGTTGCAATAGGGTGCCTTGCCTGGATTAATCCCCCTATGAGTATACTTGGCCACGTTTTGGGCCTTGGGAGGAAGGTTACGATTCCAAAAGCGTTGGTGGTGGGCACAGATGTTTCGGACCAGCGTCAGAGCATGGGTCCAGCTGGCAAAATCTTTTTGATCAAAGCCGAAATGGCCCGCGATGATCTTCTTGTACTTTGTTTTCCTGAGTCCTGAAAAAACTCTGGACCAACTTCCCATGGTCAGGGTTTCAGCAATAATCCAGGAAGGAGGAACGGGAGGATGGGAATAATTTTGATAATAATGTTTGCAGGATGGATTGCAAAGAGCTGGCTCGTTTTTGTGTGTGGCCTTTTCGATTTCCCTGTAAAATCTTCCGAACCCATGAGAATTTTTGGGGTCTTGGAACCACGGACTGAAATTTTTCCGATCAAGAAACCAATGGGGCCCGTGTTGTTCGCACATGGTATTGGAAATGACGCTTCGGACAGCTATTTCGATCCTGTCCAAGGCATCCAGTAGCAATGACCTGAGCTTACGATCAAAAATATAGAGACGCAAAATATCATCGAAGCAGACATGTGAATGGAAAGACTTGGTCCCGAGGATATAGAAGGGAATAGCGTATGCCTTGAGGCGATAATACCCGATATTGGTCAGGTATCGTCGGGCACGCTCTGCGTCGGGAATGGAGAGGTTTTTGGACGCCAGGTGGGCAATCTGGTCATCCACACTCAGATTGATTTTTGAAAAGTGCATAGGCCAAAAAAAAACCTACCGCCCCTGATTTCTCATATTACGCACTTTGCATGCGGGGCAGTAGGTATTGTCCGTAGATGACCTAGCAAGCAAATGCCCATCAAACCTAATATTGTCAAGTCCGCCAACAAAATAATCTTGAAAGACTATAGCGGTTGCTGCATCCGGATGGAATCAAGCATATTGGCCGGTTCATTGGTCCCGGCATGACCACCCAGCATGACACGCATCCCGGCAATGGCCCAGTTGTTGGCCTGTAATCCGTAGCTGGTTGTTCTGGAAAGCCAGTAGGCGGCTTCTTCTCTGGAAAATCGAACGATCCTACGAGCTATGAGCTCCACACGGTCCATTTCCTTGATTCTGGAATGCAATCTGGCAATCAGTCCCAGCTTGGCCCCGGCTTCTTCATCCAGGGGAAGGTTGATACGCAGCCGAAGTCCTTCCTTGGAGATGAAGCGGTTGAGTTCCAGGGAGATATCCGCATCATCCCGGACCTTGGAAACAATATGCTTGATCACCGGCTGAAGGCGTTGAAGGGGCTCCCCGCAAATATGCCCGAGCTCGGCGAGTTCTTTCCTGGTTTCCTGGGCAACCATGGGCAGTTTGACCTGGTGCTCCTGTTTCCTGGTTTCAATGATTTCCCGGCGTTCCTTGATTACCAGAACCGGCACGGGAAACTTTTTCCATTCCGTTATCCGTAAGGTATAGGGAGCAGAAGGGACCAGATGGTTGATATTTTCTTTGTGATGCCTTGATAGATCAAACGTTTTTGCCATGTTGATTCTTTTGTCCGCAAAAGGGTTGGATGCCGGATACCGAATTCCGGCATGAGGTGATTATTTTTCAAGCTCTTCGATCAGCGAACAGCCTTCTTCTGGTTCGGTAATTTCCAGATCGATTTCCGTATGTTCGCCTTTTTTCAGAACGTCACCTATAATTTCAAAAAATTCGTCCAAGCTCTCCACATCTTCAGGAGAGACATTTTCCAGGCTGATAGTTGCATTCCCTCCGTTTGGTAGTTCAAGATCAACCATTTCAAGGGAATCAATCCGGGATTTCCCCCCACGATTATAGATGCTGCTCAAACGTTTCAGTAAGGGAAAAATTTTGTCAGCCCCTTGGCGACCGGTCAAGGTAAATGTTGCCGAGCCTTCTTCTGCCCAGCCGCGCCGTCCAATCTCTGCCGCACTTATGAGGACTTGGTCCGGATGAATCACCGTGACCATGGCCCCTTTTCCAAACGTCAAGTCAGCCGGTTTTTCAGTTTGTTCCGAGGTTCCCGTATAGACCCCCATGGCCCCCTTTCTGACCAAATCGGCGATACATTCCTTATTTTTTTCCTCGGGGATTTCTCCGTAATCTTCTTTCACACCCTGGATACTCTCTCCAGCCAGTACTGTTTCGTTGGATTGCACATACTCAGAAAGAACTTTTTTGACCTTTTCAGTATCGATGCGTTTCGGCCCCCAATTTCTTTTTTGGGCTTCTGCCAGAGTAATGATGGACCAATCTTGCGAACTCAGTTCGACATTCAGGGGGATGGGTTCGGTATCCCGGCTATAGAATTTTTCAGGAGTGGGGGAGTCCCCCATACGAAAAAGGCACCAGGTCCCGTTTTCAACCCCCTTTTTGATGATTTCATCCAGCAACCCCATGTTCTCAAGGATGGGCCAATGACGTTTAGCTGCAAAATGTTCTCTTATTTCTGATACTCTGGGAACAGGACCGCCTTCAAAAAAGAGGTTTTTCAAGGCAATGCAGGTTTCGTGGGTCCTGGCATCAGCAACCGCTATCAGTTCACCTTCCTGGGTGAGGACCCGCCTGATTTCTTCGATGACGGCTGTTCCCCCCTCACCGCCTGCCGTTGTGATTTCTTTGCGAGTCACATGGCCGGAAGCGGCAGGGAACCATAACCCATTGTACGCCTGAGTGATGGCGGTCAAAAGCCCATTACGTTTTTCCTTGAACTTCCGGTCAAAATTCTGGTTGGCCAGCATTGCGGCCGTTATGCCATAATCTTCCGGTTTATTCTTGAGTTTACCCATTGCCAGAACGGTCTGGGCAAGACCATAAATTCTGGCGAGAGTCTCCTGAGCGTTTTTTTCCTTTTCACTGCTCCAAACTTCCCCGGATTCCCGGACGGTTTTTGGAAAAAGAAGAAAAACCAGGTTCTGATTCATACGCGGGCGGTTCTGACCATAATGCGTGACCATGTCCTCTGCAGAAAGAGATTCGGTATTGATGGCGATCAGCCCCAGAGCCGGCTTGTTATTCTTGTCCTCAATATTTTCAGAGACCTCGACTGCATTGTAAACACTGAACAACCCGTTATCACTCTTGACTACATTCCGGGTGTTCGATGTGACGAGGTCGGCAATGTGATCACGGCTGATTGTTTCTCTGATCGAGGAGAGTGCCCGATTGATGGTTGGTTCGAGGCTGGCGTAATAGCGGTTGTGCTCAAACCGGAGATACTGGGCACTGTCTTCTATCTGGTCCAGTGCTTTCTTGACTTGAGGTGGTGTCAATGCCGGTTGTGAAACTTCCAGAAGGGCTTCTGTTTCCGGAATACCAAAGAGGTTGGAACTGAAACCTTCGCCTCTGCCGACAAGACTGTGAAGAAAAACGGTCTTCCAGGTGAGCACATGAAATGGGATCCCTGCGGGATGTGGGTTCTCGGCATCCCATCGTTCGGCATAGCTTTTGCCCGATGACAGGGATTCCGTGTCCGGTCCGCCGATGTCTGTATTGAGTATGGGCAGAAGATCACCACTGCCGGTTCGACCGATGAGTTCATTCACTGTCCTGGCATTCTTCATATCCAGATGGCAGGTGTGAATCATGGGTGTATCCACTTGTTTTTCCCATAGATTCCGCACAGCCAGAGCCAGGATTCTGAGAACCCCACGGGTTCCCTGAAAGTTCTCGATGGTGGCCATTTTTCCATTGAGAAAATTGATGAACGACGGATGGAACGGGTAGTGGTCCGCCATGGTCTGCTTGTACTCATCCCGCGAAGCCATTTGCGGCAGGGCATCCTGATACATCTTGTACATATCCAGATAGGCTTGAGCTGTTTCAAGCCCGGCATCCGCATTGATCTCTACAAAAAGACGTTTGGAAAGAACCCTGGATAGTTCCGCCTTGTGGACAGGAACCACAGTGGTTGCATCCCTGGAAACAACGCTTTGGACGTCTTTGTCCGCACCCTGGACGATATCCTGAACATCTTCTTCGCTGATTTCTTCACCCTTGACCTTGGAAATCAGGTCAACCAGCTGGCCGGTTTGTTTGCTGAAAGCATCGTTGGTGGATGCCAGGGTGATGACAACTGAAATTCCGGGATGATTTCGCGCATATCCCAAAAGTCCCATCAGAAAGGCTGCCAACTGGGAGCTGCCATCTGGTCTGGCTGCCTGCAGGCGTGCTGCGTACTGCGCAAGTTCGTCCAGCATGATGATCCCTTTTCTGCCCCCCAAAACCGTATTGAAATAGGGTGAACCAGGGGCGGCATGCGAAGAGACTTCCTCCCGAACCTGAGAATACAAGGCCTCCCCCCCGATCTGGTGAGCGATCTCACCCCACAATGTATAGGGAACCAACGAAGCACCTTGTGAACGGTGCACAGGCAGCTCATCCCCGGCAACGCCGACAACGAATACCTCTGCAGGATCAGGCAAAATATCTTCAGGAACGAGATCTCCCGTTATATTGGCCAGGGTTTTCCCTTTGAACCCAAGATGGGTCAGGGCAATGAGCGCATGAGTCTTACCACCGCCAAAGGAGGTCTCCAAGCGCTGGGTTGCAGGAAGAGAGCTGTCCCCGGCCACACGTCCCAAGGCTGTCGCCAGGATATTTTTCAACCCTTCGGTCGGATAGGTTGCCTCTCCGAAAAACAAATCGGCATTGGTATAAAGGGTATCAAGCGGATCGTCATTATTACGATAAAATTGTATGACACTGCTCAGGCTGGCGGTAAAAATTTCAGGGTTGAAGGTTCCCTGAATGATGTCAGGACGTGGCGTACAAGTATTCATGATAGATCGCATGATGTTCCCCTGATCGACAATACGTTTTTGATTATTTGTATGACAAAAAGTTGTTCATACTCATTGAACTTTACTATTCTACATGTGAGCACTATTTCCCAAATCACTGATGTAGTCTGAAAAATGACATACAAAAAAGATATACGTTCGCCAGATTATTTTGTTCGTACATCTCTGTCAATAATTCTGCAAAAAAAATCGGCTGATTGGGATCTGCTTGATCCTTTTTAGACGGACCGTCGCCAACCAGTCCAATGGGGATCCCGATATTTTGGGGCTGGAGGAAACGGCAAACCGATTATCCATTCTTAATCAACAAAAAAATTGCTGAACTGCAAGAGATCAAAGACAAGATGTCCATCATAGGGGCCGACCTGGAAAAACAAATCGGTTAGGCAACCTTGGCTTCGCATGCCCCGTGGGCTTTAACGGCGGTGAGGGGAGCGTGATCTTCGCTTTGCCTCAGAAAGCTACCCCCCCGGTGCTGCTTGATTTTTTGGTTACCCACACGAAACAGCGAGGAGCCGGAATTATCCCTTTTCCCAAATAATTTTGTTCCCCAATAAGTTACATAATCGGTCAACCGCTTGGTCTTTTGGCATTGAATTATTCGGCTCGTATCCCTTGTCAGCTGTGTAATTTACAATAAATAAGGCGAGATCGTTAACGATCCCGCCTTATTTATGCATCCTGATCAAAGGGATGAGGTCCTTATTGGATTCCGGAGGCCTGTCACTTCCCGCATACAGCACGACAATCGGCCCTGCTAACGAATCTTTCCCCTGGGCACGCCGAGCGTCTGCTCGGCCTTT
>NZ_JBUDSQ010000067.1:0-15207 GCF_054921335.1 Desulfoplanes sp.
AAGAGCCCCTGCAGTGCAAACTGCAGGGGCTCTTTGGCGTTTATGCGCGAGAAGGACTGTAAATTCAGGAAATTGTTGCGGACGTCCGCACAGACGCACAGGGAATGTGCACGTTTACTTTTCGGTCTTCAGGCCGTAAGAGGAACCTGTTTTTTTGATCAGATAGGTCATCAGGTATCCACTTTTATAAATCCAGTCATAAATTTTTTTATATTATGAGTACACTACCCTCCTGGCAGGATCGTCTGCGCTATTTTTTCCAATCAACAGCCCAATCCAATGGCAACACCTTGTACGATCAGGGGAGGATCGTCCTGAGCAAGGTAACCCCGGAGGAGATCAAGGGATCGCTCAAGGGCAAAGAAACCCGTTTCATGAGTATCCTGGACAAAAAGTCCTCCGACTCCTTCCAGGTCTCATGCACATGCCGAGAATTCCGTAGCGAGGGCACGGCCTGTCCCCATCTATGGGCCCTTCTCAGAGCGGCTGATGAGTTTTTGTCCAGAGGCACGGGGGATAGCATCCCCAAGGCCCCGCGCCCATGGGAACGTTTGCTTCTCGGTGATGGCGGCGAAGAAAAAATAGCCTATACCGGTGATCCTGGTGACTATATCCTTCTCTACCGTATCACGTTCGATAGTGGGGGGACCCTGGTTGATACCTGGTTGCGGTATGTGAAGAAAAACGGAGAAATGGGGCAACGGATAAAGGAGGTACCCCGATCTATTTTAAAAGAGCCGTTGTTGTCCCGGGCCGATAAACACATTTTGGAAAGTATGGCCTCCATAGGTCAATATCCTGATTTGTATGGGCGCTACTACCACTATTTCGAGCAATATAAAAAAATTTCTTCATGCACCCTGCCTTCCTTGCTCAACGGGGCGCTCCTTCCCCTGCTCGCGGAGACGGGCCGTTGCCTTGTCAACCATCCCGCCCGCGGGGAAGTCTATCTGCGTAAAGGTAGCCCCTATACGCTCTCCTTGCGCATGGAATCTGTGCGTGAAGAATCCGGCCGTAAAAGAACCCTTGATCTCGAACCGGTTTTGGTTGGTAGTCCTCCCTTTGGTACGTGTCCATTCGACGATGGATATACGGTTGTTCCCGGAACGCCTGTCCATCTTGTGCGTGACGGGGTCGTGCACATGCTCGATGATGAACTGTTGGACGTTACTCGTCTCCGTGGGTTACAAAAGAAATCGTCCGTCCATGTACCGGCCAAGGATGTCCGCAATCTTGTTCAAGCGCACTTCCAGTCGTCCCTGCCCGTGCAGATCGAGTTTCCCGAAAGGGTTCTGCCCGAGGTCTGCCAGGAGAGTATCCTACCGGTCCCCATCGTCGAGTTGACCTTTGTCGCCGGGGGAGCGCAGGGGAGGGTGGTTTTCGACTATGACGGCTGGGATGTTCCAGCTGAGGATCCCCGGCCCGAAATCCTCGATCCTGACCAATGGAGACGTATTAACCGCCAAAATGGGTTCGAGCACAAAGCGATCGCCGATTTCAATAGACTCGTGGAGGACGACGGGGATGGGTATCTTGCAGCGGAAAGAATCCACCCGGTGGTTTCAGATCTGGCCGAAAGGGGGTGGACGGTCCGGGCCAGTGACAAAAAGAAGATCACCTCTGGGAACCTGTCCACGCTCAAGGTAACCTCGGGCATTAACTGGTTTGATCTTGATGGTGACGTGGATTTCGGTGGGATTGTCGTCCCATTGCCCAAAGTCATCCGGGCCTATCTCAAGGGGATGAAGGAATTTGACCTCAGTGACGGGAGCAAGGGGTTGCTCCCGGAAGCATGGTTGGACCAATTCGCCCCATATCTTCAGGCAGGGGTGGATAAGGCCGGCAGGGGGGACGACAAGGAATTGCGGTTCCATTCTTCCCAGGCATTGGTCATCGACGCATTGCTCGACAGCAGGGCCGAAGTGGATGTGGATGAGCGATTCCAGCATGTCCGGGATGGCCTGGCCCGCTTCAAGGGGATTGCCCCCCTGGATCCTCCGGATTCCTTTTGCGGAAAACTCCGCCAGTACCAATGCGAGTCCCTGGGGTGGCTCGAGTTCCTCAATGGTTTCCATTTTGGTGGGGTCCTGGCCGATGACATGGGATTGGGCAAGACGGTCCAGGTTCTCGCTTGGCTCGATCATCTCAAGGGGAGGGGGAAGGCGGGGACAAATCTTGTCGTCATGCCCACGTCTTTGCTCTATAACTGGCAATCGGAAAGCCGGCGGTTCACTCCTGAGCTTTCCGTGTTGGTCCACGCAGGCACTGCAAGGACCTCCGACCGGTCGGAGCTGGTCCAGTTTGATCTCGTGCTGACAACCTACGGAATCCTTCGGAACGATATCGAGCTGTTACAGTCGGTTGCCTTTGCCTATATTATCCTGGATGAAAGCCAGATGATCAAGAACTCCGAGGCCCTTACCGCCAAGGCGGCCAGGGCTCTGGACGGCTCCCATCGGCTCTGTCTGACAGGGACCCCCCTGGAGAACAACGTGGGTGAGCTGTGGTCGCAGATGGAGTTCTTGAATCCCGGTATGCTCGGCAGCCCGACACATTTTGACAAACGTTTTGCCAAGCCCATCTCCCAAGGGGACGACACGTCGGGTAAGGCCCTGGCGAACATGATCCGGCCCTTTATCCTCAGACGGACCAAGGAGGAGGTGGCCACTGATCTTCCGGATAAGACCGAGGAAACTATTCTTTGTGCAATGAGCGATGACCAGGTCAAAGTATATGACCAGGTCAAGAACCATTATCGGTCGGAGATCCTGGCACAGGTCGATAACAAGGGGCTCGGGAGGAGCAAGATCAAAATCCTGGAGGGGTTGCTCCGTTTGCGCCAGGCAGCTTGCCATCCCGGTCTGCTGCAGGAAAACGACGATCTGACGGGTAAACTGCAGACCCTGATGAACATGCTCAACAAGATCGTGCCCAGTGGACACAAGGGGATCGTCTTTTCCCAGTTCACCCAATTTTTATCCATTATCCGCAAGGCCTTGGAGGATGCCAATATCCCCTACGAGTATCTTGACGGGAGGACCCGCCCCGTAACCCGGAAAAGGCGGATCGCGTCGTTCCAGACGGATCCTGCCATTCCCGTTTTTCTGGTCAGTCTCAAGGCCGGAGGTGTCGGGCTCAATCTCACGGCTGCGGATTATGTTTTTCTCATGGATCCCTGGTGGAATCCAGCGGTGGAAATGCAGGCCGTCGACCGGGTCCATCGTATCGGACAGGAAAAGCCCGTTTTCACCTATCGGCTCATCAGCGAGGGCACCGTGGAGGAGAAAGTGGTCGCCCTGCAGGAGAAAAAACGCGAACTCGTCCATTCCATCATGCAGGGGAGCAAAGCTATGCTCCGGGAGATAACCAGGGAAGATATCGAGAAGCTATTTTCCTGAGATACTCCGCCCCCCGATTGTATGTATAGAAAAACGGGCGTTCCGGTCTTGGCCGGAACGCCCGTTTTTCTATACCCTATCTCTTTTTGTGGGGAATGCTAGACCCCAAGGGGAGCCTTGATGGCCGGAACATCCACGCTGGTGTTGATGATCTGTGTCGCCTGGTTGATCTTGACGATATCCCTGAGCTTGTGGCTTTTGAGAATATTTTCCATTTTATTGGCCACGGTATAGGTATCGTCGCGGACAATGATGATCGGAACCCCCAGGACCTCGGACCGGCTGAGAATAATGTCGTTGGGATAAAGGTTTCCGGTCAGGACGAGGCAGGGTGCGCCCCCTTCCATGGCCACGAGCTGGACATCGGATCGGTCACCGCCAACGATAATCGCCGCATTGGGGTGTTTTTTGAAATGGGTCATGAAGTTTTCCACCTGCATGGTCCCGATGAGAAAATTCTGCACGATTTTTTCCGACTTGGAGCTGACCGAGACGATCTTTCCGCCCAGTCTGTCTGAAAGGTCCTGGATGGTGATGGACTGCATGATCGGATCGGGAGGAATGATCCCCAGGACCTTGACCCCATTGTTCTCAAGAAAAGGGGTGATCACGCTTTCGACCTCTTCCCGCACATCGGCCGGCACATCATTGAAGACCACGCCGATGAACCCGTCACCCAACTTCTCTTTGGCGCACATCAGGTAGTCGTAATTCGTGTCCTTGACGTACCGGTCGACCAGAATGGTCTTCAGGCCGAGCTCGTTGACAATGCTCGGGCCATCGACACCGCAGTATTTTCCCGAGTGGAGGAAGCTGCCGGATCCCCCTACAACCATCAGGTCCTTTCCCTTTGAAAGCTGGGTATAGGCGGCCTTGATTTTCGGGAGGGGGGATTCGCAATTGCCGGAGAGGGCATTTATTTTGAAATCATGGGTGACCACGACGGGGGTTACCATTGCCGGGTCTTCCTCGAGCCCGAGGACGCTTTGGAGAAAAAAACCGTCCTCGTCACCGAGCTTGTCCTCGGTTCTTGCCGGTACTGCTCCCACCGGCTTCATGTAGCCGATATCCAAACCATCTTTCTGGAATTTCATGCCCAGGGCCAGGGCAATCATGTTTTTTCCGGCATAGCCGCTTGTTGATCCTATGTACAAGCCTTTCATGTTTTTCTCCTTGTGTATGGAACACATGCGTTGTGGGTAATTTCCTGGTTGGGAGTATTTCCTACGTGGGATCAGACATTGAGTGACAGACGTACATCGGCCACGACGGCCCTGTCGGCATTGACCAGAACCGGATTGAATTCGGCCTCATAGATTTCAGGAAAATCCAGGGAGAGTTGGGACATGGTCAGCAGGATTTTTTCAATGGCTTTGAAGTTCACGGACCGCTCGCCACGGACCCCTTTAAGAAGCATGTACGACCTTATTTCCCGAATGATGGTGTGGGCGTCTTCCGTACTCAAGGGGGCGAGCCTAAAAGAGATGTCTTTCAAGACCTCGACATAGATACCCCCAAGACCGAACATGAGTAAGGGACCGAATTGTTCGTCCCGTTTGAATCCGATGATGATTTCCTTGGCACCCTTGGGGGCCATTTCCTGAACGAGACAACCGGTGATCATCGCCTCTGGGCGCATTTTTTGGGCCCGCAAGGTGATGTCCAAAAATGCTTCCCGGACCTGTTCGGCGTTTTTTAGCCCTACTTTGACCCCGCCCACGTCACTTTTGTGGGAAATCTGGGGGGAAGCGATCTTGAGCACGACCGGATACCCGATGCTGTCCGCTGCCGCAACGGCGTCATCACTGGTCCGGGCTAGCTGGGTCCTTGGGACGGGAAGATCATAGGCGGTCAATATCTCTTGGGCCTGGAATTCGACGATCTCGGAAGCCCCGCTATCCTTGGCCCTGGCGATGACTCCCCCGGCTTTTTCGAGATCCCTCGAAATTTTGGGAACAATCGGTTGTTCCCGGTTTTGCCACATGTGATAGCGGTACATGGTTTCTATGCTGGCAATGGCCGGTTCTGGAAATGTATAACAGGGGAGACCGGCGGCCTGGAGCATTTTCTGGCCGTCGGATGTACGCTGCTTGCCCATATAGCAGGGAAAGATCGGCTTGGTCGTTGTCTTGGACACCCGGATGATGGCCTCGGTGATTGCCTCGAGATCGTTGGCCGCCGTGGAGGTCGGGGTGAGCATGACCAGGACCGCATGGATGTTGTCATCTTCGAGAACAACCTCAAGGGCGTTGCCAAAGCATTTGGAATCGGCATCCCCGGCGATATCGATGGGATTGTAGGGAGATGCGTAGGGGGGAAGAACCTCCTTGAGTTTGTTCACTGTGGATAGGGCTATGGAGGCCATGTTCAGGGCGGATTTTTCACAGGCGTCCGCGGCCATGATTCCAGGTCCGCCGGCGTTTGTCACAATGCCCAGGTTCGGTCCCTTTGGCACCGGCTGCTGGGAAAAGGCCAGGGCCAGGTTGAACAGGGATTCGATGGAGCCCGCCCTGATGACCCCTGCCTGGTTGAAGGCGGCAGTATACACGTTGTCCGATCCGGCAATCGATCCAGTGTGGGAGGAGGCCGCCTTGGCCCCGGCCGAAGTGGTTCCGGATTTGACCATGATCACCGGCTTTTTGGGGGTGACCTTCTTGGCCTTGGCCATGAATTCGTTCCCATCACCGATGTTTTCGATATATCCAAGGATGACCGAGGTGTCAGGATCTTCGCCCAGATAATCGAGCATGTGGCTTTCGTTGAGTACGGCCTCATTGCCCAGACTGATGAATTTGGAAAATCCCATGTTTTCCCCCTGGGCCCAGTCCAGGATCGACGAACACAGGGCCCCTGACTGGGAGAAAAAAGCGATATTCCCGGCGTTGGGGGACCCAGAGGCAAAGGAGGCATTCACCTTGCCCCCAATATTTATCATGCCCAGGCAGTTGGGCCCGATGAGGGCGATATTTTCACGCTCACACAATTCGGCCACAGCCTTTTCAAGCTTGTATCCCTCGTGGCCGACCTCTTTGAAGCCGGCGGTAATGATGATCGCCGATTTGGTTTTTATGGCAGCCAGTTCTTCCAGGGAGGCCAGTACGAACTGTTTGGGGATGGTCAGGACGGCCAGATCAAGGCCGGTAGGAAGGTCTTTGACGGCATTGGTCACCGTGAGTCCCAGAATCTCCGTGGCCTTGGGATTGACCGGATAGAGGGTTCCCCCATAACCGGCCTGGAGCATGTTGGAGATGATGGTGTGCCCGATTTTTCCCGGGGTTCCCGAGGCCCCGATGACCGCTACGGTCTGGGGGTTGAAAAGCGCCTGGATATTCTTTTCGTAGGACATGATATTTTCCGTGGGTTGATTGTCTGCAGGGAAAAGACACAATAGCCGACCTTGTGTTCATGGAACGATTTGTCCCCTGTCCCCCTAAAAGAACGGAACACAAATCGCTCCATGAAATGCCGGGAACGAACGGCAGTGGGTGCGTGTCCTGGCCCCGCTCCCGACAACGTCGTTATATCAATTAATCATTTCTGCGTAGATTTCAATGGTGTGCTTGACCTCGATGGGGTCATGGTTCCTGGACAGATTGTCCTGGATCTGGAGCATGCAGGCGGGACAGCCCGTGGCAACGATCTGGGCATTGCTGGCGACGATGTTGTCCCGTTTTTGCTGCCCGATATTCTTGGACAGTTCATAGTGCTGCAGGTTGAAGCTGCCGCCGCACCCGCAGCACCGGTCGGCATCGGCCATTTCCTGGAGTTTGAAGTGGGGATTGGCCTTGATCAGGGTCCGCGGTTGTGCGGCCACGCCCATGGATTTTTTCAGGTGACAGGGGTCGTGGTAGGTCACGCTGCGCCCGCCGTGTTCGGGCAGCATGGGCGCACTCACCCCGATGATGTCCACGAGAAAGGCGGATATATCCATGGTTTTGTCGGAGATGGATTGTATCTGTTCCTTTTCCACCGGAGTGAAGCCCTGGTCCATGAGGGGCCAGACTTCCTTGATGGTGGACGTGCACGTGGCGCATGCCGTGACCAGATAATCGAAGTCTTCCTGCAAGAATGTTTCGAGGTTCTTTCTGGTCAGAGAGACATGGGTCTGGGTATCCCCCGAGGCCAGGGCCGGAATGCCGCAGCAGGCCTGGCCTTCGGGCATGAAGACCCCCACGCCGTGATGGGTGAGCACCTTGATGCAGGTTTCGGCGATGTGCGGGTAGATCTTGTCCAGCATGCATCCGGGATAAAAGGCCACCTTGACTCCGCTGGAGCCGGCCGGGGTGTTCAGGGATTTGATCTTCCGGTGCAGGGATTTCTTGGCCAGGGCCGGGAAATGGCGCTCCCCGAGCATGGGCCTTAGCATGGCACATGAAGCCGTATGCACCACAGGGCTTTCTTTTTTCACGGCTATCCCCTGGAACATGGAGGCCATGTCCAGAATCCGGTTGAACAGCTTGGGCCGGGAGAGCATGCCCTTGAAGATGGCCTTTTTGGTGGGGGAGAGTCCCACGTATTTGGTCAGGATGGCCCGGGCGTTCAGGAAGATGTCCAGGATCTTGACACCTGATGGGCAGTTGGCCGCGCAGGAACCGCAGAGCAGACACTTGTCCAGGCTTTCCTTGACCTTTTTGGGGTCCTTGACCATCTCCTGGGCCAGATTTTCCAGCAGGATGATCTTGCCGCGGGCCACATCGGCCTCTTTCATGGTCTCTGCAAATACCGGACAGACCGCCTGGCACAGGCCGCAATGCATGCATACGGCCATCTGGTCGTCGAGTTCCTTGAGCATTCTGCTCAGTTCTTTCACGTCGCTGGACATGCTAACCTCCAATGATCTTGCCCGGATTGAGGATGCCGTTGGGGTCCAGGGATGTTTTCAGATGGCGGCAGAATTCGATAGTCGATCTGGATACCTCGTGTTCCAGGAATTTGCTCTTGGCAATGCCGATGCCGTGTTCTCCGGAAAGGGTTCCCTGAAGGGCCAGTGCGTGTTCAAAGATCTCGTCCACGGCCTGTTCGACCCTGGTGAACTCTTCCTTGTCCCGCTTGTCGCATAGAATGGTCGGGTGGAGATTGCCGTCGCCCGCATGGCCGAAGATCCCGATGGGCAGATGTTGTTTCTTGGCGATGGACCGGATGGCCGCGATCATGGCCGGAATCTGGCTGCGGGGCACGGTGGCGTCTTCGAGCACTGTTGTCGGCTTGAGCCGTGCCAGGGCGGGCAGGGCATCGCGGCGGGCCTGCCAGATGGCCGCTTTTTCCTGGGCGTTCTTGGCCGCAGTCACGCTCGAGGCTCCCAGCTTGGTACACAGCCCCATAATTTTTTGGGCCTCCTCTTCCACCTGGGCGGGATGGCCATCCACCTCGATGAGTAGAAGGGCCTCGGCATCGGTTGGCAGCCCGGCCTTGGAGTAGTCCTCCACCGTGCGGATGGTGAAGTTGTCCAAAAATTCAAGGGTGCAGGGAACAATTTTTTCGGAGATGATGGCGGATACGGTTTCCGAGGCCTTGGCCATGTCGTCGAAGACGGCAAGCATGGCCTTGGATGCGGTCGGGGGCGGAACGAGTTTTAAAATGATCTGGTCAAAGACGCCCAGAGTCCCTTCCGAGGCGATCATCAAGCCGCCCAGGTTGTATCCGCTCACGCATTTGACCGTGCGGGAACCGGATTTGACCAGGTTGCCGTTCACGTCCCAAAAATCCACGCCCATGACGTAGTCTTTGGTCACACCGTACTTGAGGCCCCGAAGTCCTCCGGCGTTTTCAGCCACATTGCCGCCCAGAGTGGACACGGCCATGCTCCCCGGGTCCGGAGGATAGAAGAGTCCCTTTTCTGCCACGGCCGCAGCGAATTTTGCCGTGACCACGCCCGGCTGGACCACGGCGTACAGGTCGTTTTCGTTGATCTCCAGGATCTTGTTCAGTCCGTTGGTCAAAACAACCATGCCGTGGGTGGACGAGGGGATGGTTCCCCCGCTCAGGTTGGTGCCCGAACCCCGTACGGTCATGGGAATTTTATTCTCGTTGCACAGTTTGACCACCTTGCCCAGGGTTTCACTGTTGATGGGACGGACCACCAATTCGGGGACAACGCTTTCGAGGACGGCCGAGTCATAGGAATAGGAGATACGGTCGACCTCGCTATCCATGACGTTTTCGTCCCCGAGTAGGGTCCTTAGTTCCTTGATGAGTGCTTTTGTTATCATGACGAGTATCTCCTGGGAGTGGTCGAAAAAATCAGTGATGAAGGTGACGTTGCGATGGTACCGGTATGTGGGGGAACACCTGTCCCCCCACATACGATGGTTGTAGACGCAAGGCTAGAGGATGACGCCGAATCCGGCACCCACGAACAGGAAGCCGAGGATGGCCGCTGCGATCAGATAATAGGTCAACGGGATCAGGGTCTTGCGGATGATCTCGCCTTCACGGTCCATGAGTCCGACAACGGCTGCGGCTGCAACAACGTTGTGTACGGTGATCATGTTACCGGCTGCTCCGCCCACGGCCTGCAGGGCCACGATCACGGACTGGGGCACGGCGATCTCGGTGGCCACGCCGAACTGGAACAGGGAGAACATCATGTTGCTGATGGTATTGGAACCGGCGATGAAGGCGCCAAGGGCACCGATGACAGCGGCAAAACCGGTCCATGCTTCACCCACCAGGTGGGCCACGCCGGTGGCCAGTTCCAGGGGCATACTTTCCAGGCCGCTCATGTTGGTTCCGGAGTTGATGAACACGCGGACCATGGGGATGGCAAATCCGAGGGCAAAGGATGCCTGTACGGTGGTCTTGAAGGCCGCCTTGGTGGCATTGCCCATCTCCGTGGGTTTCATGCGCTGGATGAAGTAGGCGCAGGCCACGGCCAGAACAAAGATGAATCCGGGAAGGTACAGGGGTTTGACGGTGTAGCCGATACCCGTACCAAAGACGTTGGTCACCGGAACGCTCAGGGATGTGAGCATGCCCTTGATGGCCGGGACGGTTCTGGAGAGAACCAGGAACAGGCCGACCAGGACGTAGGGGGACCATGCCTTGAACAGGGTCATGTGCGAACGGATATCACCGTGGGCAGGCTTGTAGGTACCCGTCCAGGACGGGTCCCATTCTTCTTCAGGGGCGAAGTCCCAGCTTTTTGCGGGGACCAGAAAGTTATTTTTGGCCGCAACGATGATAATGCCCAGTCCGATCAGGCCGCCCAGCAGTGAAGGGAACTCGGGTCCGAGGAAGTAGGCCACGGTGACGTAGGGAACCGTCAGGGCCAGTCCGGCGAAAATGGCGAAAGGCAGGACTTCAAGACCTTTCTTGATGGATTTCTCCTTACCGTAGAACCGGGTCAGGATGATTGCGAGGAACAGCGGGATCATGGTTCCGATGATGCCGTGGAAGAGAGCCACGTTCCAGCCGACGGCATAGATGTAATCCATGAACGGCATGCCCACGGCGTTGAGAGCGTCATGAACCACGGGGTTGTCCAGACCGGTTTTGACCCCAAGGAGGATGGGGGTGCCCACCGCACCGAAGGAGACCGGGGTGGATTGGATGATCAGTGCCACCGTGACCGCTGCCATGGCCGGGAATCCCACCGCCATGAGCAGGGGTGCGGCCACTGCTGCCGGGGTGCCGAATCCGGCGGCCCCTTCGATGAAGGCACCGAACATCCAGGCGATGATCATGGCCTGGATGCGTCGGTCAGGGGTTATGTCCATGAACCCCTTTCGAATGGTGGCCACGGCCCCGCTGTTGGTCAGGGTGTTTAACATGAGCAGTGCGCCAAAAACGATCCAGAGAATGGCCGCACAGATGGTGACCCCCTGGACAATGGATGCGGCGATGACCACGCCTGAAACCTGCCAGTAGAAATAGGCCAGTACTGAGGTCACAACCAGCGCCAGGGGCATGGCCTTTTTCGCCGGCCATCTGAGAATGACCAGAAAAAAGAAGACGGTAAGAATGGGGGCCAGAGCCAAAATTGAATTCATGGAACATTCCTCCTGAGCAAATAATTAGACGGTAAAAATGGAGCTGCCTTAGCCTCAAACCTGGTACTACCGTTGGAACCGGGCCCGTGTCGTTACAGAGGAACCCGGTTCCCTATGATTGGGTCGGCATATCCCGTTTTATGCCGCAACGATTGTTTTCTCTCGCCTCGCGGGGCTTGAGAAAACGGGCGATGCTTGATGGATCGCCCCTGCATGATTCGCCGGGGTTGTGGGGTTTATGGCGAATCTTTTCGGGAATTACTGGAATTGTATGGACCTAGGCGTTATCGCCGGTCGGTACTGCAGCCATCTGCTCCAGAGCCTTGAAACGCTCTTCATACTGCTGCTCGATGGTTCTTCTGAGTTGTTCGCTCGCTCCGGGATTGGTCTTTTCCAGCCGAGCGTATCTGTTTTCCCCGCCCAGGAATTCCTGCAGAGTGCCATCCGGGCCCTTGGAATCGAGAATAAAGGGGTTCTTGCCTTCATCGGCCAGCAGGGGGTTGTATCTATACAGGGGCCAGTACCCCGAGGCCACGGCCAACCGTTCCGCTTCCTGGGTCTTGCCCATGCCCTTGCGGATACCGTGGTTGATGCACGGGGCGTAGCAGATGATCAGAGACGGGCCGGGGTAGGATTCGGCCTCCTTGAAGGCCTTGAGCATCTGGTTCTTGTTCGCGCCCATGGATACTGAAGCCACATACACGTACCCGTAGGTCATGGCCATACGTCCGAGGTCTTTTTTGGAGGTCCGTTTACCCGAGGCCGCGAACTTGGCAATGGATCCCAGTGGAGTGGACTTGGAGGACTGTCCGCCCGTATTGGAATAGACTTCGGTATCCATGACCAGGACATTGATGTCCTCGCCCGAGGCCAGAACGTGGTCCAACCCGCCGTAGCCGATATCATAGGCCCAGCCGTCCCCGCCAAAAATCCAGACGGATTTTTTGGTCAGCAGGTCGGAGAGGGCGAAGATCTCGTCGAACAGGGGAAGGTCTTCTTCGTTCCCCAGAAGGTTCAGAATGGTTTCCCCATGTTTTTTGGACTGCTCGGGATCGTTGCGATCAGCAAGCCAGCCGTCCACGGCACGGGTAAGCTCTGAGGATTCGACCAGATCTTTGGCCTTGGTGAGCAGGTCAGCCAGTTTGTTGCGGCGCTGGTTCACGGCCATACCCATGCCGTAGCCGTATTCCGCGGCGTCCTCGAAAAGGGAGTTGCCCCAGACAGGCCCGTGGCCGTACTTGTTGGTGCAGTAGGGAGTTGTGGGTGCCGATGCCCCCCAGATGGAGGAACAGCCGGTGGCATTGGCGATGAACATGCGTTCGCCAAAGAGCTGGGTGAGAACCTTGACGTATGGGGTCTCCCCGCAACCGGCGCAGGCACCGGAGAACTCGATGAGGGGCTGCTGGAACTGGCTGCCCTTGAGGGAGTCGCGTTTCATCACCGAGTCCTTGATGGCCAGGGTCTGGGAAAAGTCGAAGTTGGGGACCTCTTTTTCGGTCTGGGTGGCCAGGGGCTTCATGACCAGGGCCTTGTCCTTGGCCGGGCAGATGTCGGCGCAATTGCCGCATCCCAGACAATCCATGGTGTTCACCTGGATCCTGAATTTCAGACCCGTGAGTTCCTTACCCCTGGCCTCCAGGGTATCGAAGGTTGTGGGCGCATCCGCTATTTCACCTCCATTGGCCAGCACAGGACGGATAGCGGCATGGGGGCAGACAAAGGCGCATTGGTTGCACTGGATGCAGTTCTCTCCGATCCATTGGGGAACCATGATGGCCACGCCCCGTTTCTCGCAGGCCGAGGTGCCCAGGGGCACGATGCCGTCGGGTTCGAACGCGGACACGGGCAGCTTATCGCCCTGCTGGGCCAGAATGGGCCGGACCACATCACTGATGTACGTGGGATCGTTTGACGCGGTGGCATTCTCGTCCTTCGCCTCTGTCCAGGATTCCGGATAGTCAACGGTGAGCAGATTCTCCGCGGCCTGATCCACGGCCGCGACGTTCATGTTCACGATCTTGTCGCCCTTTTTCCCATAGGTCTTTTTGATGGAATCCTTGAGCAGGCGGACAGCCTCATCAAAGGGGATGACTTCGGTGAGCTTGAAAAATGCGGTCTGCATGACCATGTTGATGCGGCCACCAAGGCCCACGGATGCTGCGATTTTAACGGCGTCGATGGTGTGGAATTTGAGGTTTTTGCGGGCGATGATCCGTTTGAGAGAGGCCGGCAGTTCGGATTCCATCTCTTCCAGGGTCCAGGGGGCGTTGAGCAGGAAGGTGCCCCCGTCCTTGATGGTTTCCAGGATATCGTACTGGTGGACATAGCTCGATTTGTGGCAGGCCACGAAGTCGGCCGCATTGACCAGATAGGTCGACTGGATGGGGCTGTGCCCGAACCGGAGATGGGACACGGTGATGCCGCCGGATTTCTTGGAATCATAGGCGAAATAGCCCTGGGCATACATGTCCGTGTTGTCGCCGATGATCTTGATGGCGCTCTTGTTGGCCCCCACTGTGCCGTCGGAACCCAGCCCCCAGAACATGCACTGGACCGTGCCTTCGGGGGTGGTGTTCAATGCTTCACTCATGTCGAGGGATGTGTGGGTGACGTCGTCTTCGATACCCACGGTGAAATGGTTCTTGGGCGCAGCCGCGAGCATGTTGTCGAAAACCGCCTTGACCATGGACGGCTGGAACTCCTTGGAGCCCAGCCCGTAGCGTCCCCCGGAGATTCTCGGGGTCTCGGCCCGCTCCATGAATGCGGTGCACACGTCCTGATACAGGGGGTCGCCGGTGGCTCCGGGTTCCTTGGTCCGGTCCAGGACGGTGATGGAGGTTGCCGTGGCCGGTAGGGCGGCAAAGAAGGCCTCCGTGACAAAGGGACGGAACAACCGGACCTTGACCAGGCCGACCCGTTCGCCCTGCTTGACCAGGTGGTTGACCACTTCTTCGATGGTCTCGCACGAAGAGCCCATGGACACGATGACCCGGTCGGCCTCTTTGTGGCCCACATAGTCGAAGAGTTTGTAGGAACGTCCCGTGAGGGCGGCGACCTTTTTCATGTTGGCCGAGACAAGGGCCGGAAGCTGATCGTAGAAAGCGTTTGCCGCTTCCCTATTCTGGAAATAGATATCCGGATTCTGGGCCGTGCCGCGGATATGGGGGTGTTCGGGATTCATGGCCCGCTGTCTGAATTCTTCGACGGCTTCGGGATCCATGAGCCCGGCCATGTCCGCATAGTCCAGAACCTGGATTTTCTGGATTTCATGGGAGGTCCGGAATCCGTCGAAAAAATGGACAAAGGGGAGCGAGGCCTGCACGGAGGAGAGATGGGCCACCAGGGCCATGTCATGGGCTTCCTGCACGGAACCCGAGGCCAGAAAGGCGAATCCGGTCTGGCGGGCGGCCATGACATCGGAGTGGTCCCCGAAAATGGACAGGGCGTGGGCGGCCAGGGCGCGGGCCGTCACATGGAAGACCCCGGGAAGGAGCTCGCCGGAGATTTTATACATGTTTGGAATCATGAGCAAAAGGCCCTGTGAGGCCGTAAAGGTCGAGGTCAGGGCCCCTGCTGCCAATGAGCCGTGTACCGCCCCGGCGGCTCCGGCCTCGGACTGCATCTCCCGGATCTGGAGAACCTGGTCAAAGATGTTTTTGCGGCCCTGGGCGGCCCACTCATCGGCGATCTCTCCCATGGTCGAGGACGGGGTGATGGGATAGATGGCGGCGGCGTCGCTCATGGCGTAGGCCACGTAGGCGGTGGCGGTATTTCCATCCATGGTCTTGGTTGTCATGCCCATGATATTGGTGGCTCCTTTG
>NZ_JBUDSQ010000068.1:0-14571 GCF_054921335.1 Desulfoplanes sp.
CCTTGCCTTGAGCTACAAGTGCCCGCCCTTTATAGACCATGCCCAGAATCAGTCCGATGACCACCAGGACGATGGCCATTTCAATGAGCGTGAAGCCGTGTTGCTTTGGATTTTGTGTGTGCATAATTTCAAGGGAGTATTTTCAATACTGCGTTTACCTGACCGCTTAATTTCCAGCAATCGGTGTTTTGATCGTATCCGCTGTCTCCGGGATTGAGAAAAACCGTTCCGGTTGCCGAGTTGCCGTCGTCAATGAACTTGTCCACAGCGCAGACGATTCTCGGATCGGATTGAGCGCTGCCAGGAAGATTCAAATAACTGCCAAAAGAGTAAGTCCCCGGCCAATGGGCATTCAGTGCCCCATGGCTTATTATCTCCCACGGTTGACCAAAAACGCTTTCCTGATCCGCTTCATTCAGTATGTCTGTTTTTTGGGTCAAAAGATACCAGAAGGCTGCGTCTTCCTGAGCCCCGCCATTGCCATCACGTTCGACAGCTCCCGGATACACTCCGTAGGCTTGCGGATCACAATCCATGGGACTGGTGGGCTGCGCGTTTTGGCAGCCGTCACCGGGAAACATCCCGTATCGGTCGTAGTAGATGTTGGCCGCAGCAATGATTTTATTACGACTGGCAATGAGATGCTTGACCTTGCCCTGTTCGACCAAGGCCCGCCCTTTGTAGACCATGCCCAGGATCAGACCGATGACCACCAGGACGATGGCCATTTCAATGAGCGTGAAGCCGGGGTGTTTGGCGGTAACTAGTTTCATTTATGGGAGCACCTTCAGATGCACATTTCTCTGCCCATTGAGGGACCAGCAGTCCGTATCAGCGTGATAAGGGTTCCCGAACGTGATAACGCTGCCTTCGTATGCCTCGCCGTCATCGATCATCTTGTCCAACGCGCAGAGAATGCGAAGGTCCGCCTGATTGCCCCCGGGCAGATCCAGCCAGTCGGTTTGGTTCCCGTCAAGGACGGAAGTGTTGCCTTGCAGTATTTCCCAGGGCTGTCCAAATACGGATTCACGGTCGTTTTCGTCCAATATGCCTGTAATATCGATCAATAAATCCCAAAAAGCTCCGGCTTCATCTGTATTGTATTGACTGTTTCCTTCAATGACTCCGTTTTGGGACCCCGTACAATCTGTAACGCTGGTCGGGTCGGCGGGACAACCGTCACCGGGGTAAAAGCCGTACCGGTCATAGAAGGTATTCATTCCGGCAATGATTTTATTATACTGCGCAGCCATTTTTTTGACCTTGGCACTGTCCACAAGAGCTCGCCCTTTGTAGACCATGCCGAGGATCAGCCCGATCACGACCAATACAATGGCCATTTCGATGAGCGTGAACCCATGGGACGTCTTGTGATATTTATTAAATCGCATTGTCACTCCACAAAAAAAATGCCGACGGCATATTGCAGTATCGTGTGCCGTCGGCATGGGTTGGCGTGGGTTAGGGCAGAACCTTGAGTTCGATTATGGCATTGCCGGTGAGATCCCAGCAGTCATCGGTGCTGTCGTAATCGTCCTCTGAACTTCCGAAAGTATCCGGATCACCCGAGGTACGGATGTCGCCGGTATCGGAATCGCCGTCATCGGCCTTTCTATCCAGATCACAGACAAGCCGCAGGTCCGCTCCGTCAACATAAATCCAGGTGGCGTTCTCGTCACCGGTAGCATTCCACTCACTTCCCAGAGAACTCTTGGTGTCGGCTATGGTGAGGATTTCCGTGGATGTCATCAAATCAAAAAAGGCAGCCTCGTCATCAGCAGTGTCGTCATTGACAATACCGTTTTTGGTCTGGGTGCAGGTCATGGGTTCTCCCTCAGAGTAGCCATTACACCCATCTCCGGGAAAAAAACCGTAGCGGTCGTAAAATGTATTCAACCCGGCTATAACCTTGTTGTACCCGGCCTGGGCGTTCTTGACCTTGGCGCTGGCCACGAGCTGGCGGCCTTTGTAGACCATTCCCAGGATCAGGCCGATAACGACCAGAACGATGGCCATTTCGATCAAGGTAAAGCCCCGTTGTCTCTCTTTCATCCCTGCAATACGTTCAAACATGTTTCCCTCCCGTGGGGTATTGATTTTTCGTTAAAAATTAAAAAAGCCGGGTTGCCTGTACTCTGCTCGAGTGGCAACCCGGCTACCCGTTATTCACATTGCTTGTCCCGCGTCAATAAAGTGACTATCAAAGACAAGTGTCATACGTCGCGATGTACAATGCTGCGACGTTGTGATTCCGCGCCCGTGGCTTTCCGTCCTTACCTTGCGATAAGTTTGGCTTTATAAGTAATACACTTTCAAGTTAAATCAATTTTTTGTCAAGTATGTTTTCAGACTGTTCAGCTTTATGTTTTCCGGATGTTTTTGCAGCAGCGTGTGTAAGCTATTCTGGGCTTCAGTCATTTTATCCTGGCCGATCTGGGCCAGGATGATGTTTGTTTGAATAGCAATATCCGGGCCAGATTTTTGAATATATGCAGCAAAGAATTGTTCGGCCGCGGCGAACTTGTTGTTTTGAAGGGCTCGAATGCCTTGCCATTTATCGACAACCGCGTTTTTTGTACCGGCTTTCTGTTGCAGCTCGGCCAATAGGGCGGCAAACCGGGACGGATCGTTCAGGCTGGAACGCAGCTGTTTTTCCAGCTCAAGAATGAACTGATTTCTGTGTGCCTTTTCCCTGAAGGTCGTGGACAGTTTCGTCTGAATGGTATCCTCTGGCGAACCGGCTTCGGTTGTATGCTTCTTTGTGAACGCCGAAGTCGATTGAGGCGGGGTGGATTGTTTTGTCGGGCTTTGCGTTTCAGGGTGCTGCATGGCCGCATCTGCCTTGGATTTTTTTCGGGAATTGCCGGCCATGGACCGGGGCACATCCTCTGGTGGTGTGGCTGGGTGGGTGGAGTCGATCGGTATATTGGCATGCACGGGACGTCGTATATTGCTATCCCGGGTTGATTTGTTCAACGGTGCCGGTTTGTTCTGCTCATTGCTTTGTATCTGTTGGCGTACGAACAAAAACATGGCCAGCATCAGGAAAGTGAGCACCGTCACTGCAAGGATGCTTTTCCAGGGCCAGACCGTGCCGGTATGCAACTGCGCGTACGGACTTGTTGTGCCGGACGTCCCCTGCGTGCTTTTGAGCTGCTGCAGGCTTTTGTATATCAGACTCACGAAATTACCCGGATATGCATGATGAGCACCAGTTCCTTGGTCTGCTCGGAGTCATCGCGGTTTTTGAAAAGCCAGCCCGCGCCCGGGATATTGCCCAGTCCGGGGGTTTGGCGATCATTGTTCCTGGTATCCTTGTAGATGAGTCCGCCGAGGATGATGATGGCATCGTCGTTCACCCGGACATGCGTATTGACGTTGCGTACCTTGACCACAGGAAGAATGACCGATGAACCGTCGCTAAAGGTTTCCTTGTTGGAGAGATCGACTTCACTGGTTATGGGGAATATATTCAGATCCACGCTGTTGTCGTTGTTGATAAAGGGTACCACGCCGAGCATGACCCCTTCGAAGGCAGTGGCGGTGTCCGTGGAGAATTCGGTATCGTCATTGTTGGAATTGGTGCTTTTGGTTATTTCCTTTATATAGCTCATGGATTGGCCGGATGTGACCAGTGCGGGCTGACCGTGCCTGGTGCGTACATGCGGGTTGGATACGGTCTTGAGTCCGCCAAAGGTCTGCAGGGCATTTATGGTCGAGGAGATGGTCGTTTCAGGTCCGTTTTCGAGGCCCTGCCGGGTGTCAACCACAATGGGCCCCTGATTCCCGTCCATGTCTCGGGTGCCGAAACCGCTGTCTCCGGTGAAGCTTGTACCCGCCCAACCGACTCCGTACTGGACCAGCGCACCCTTTATCAGCCGTTGTTGCACTATGGACCAGTCAATCCCGAGCTGAAAGCCGTCATTTAGAGTGACCTCGATGATCTGGGCGTCAATGACGACCTGTTTGGACAATTTGTTTTTCAGACGGGAAACCAGGCTGGCTATGGTCTTCATCCGGGAAGGAGTGGTCTGGACGTAGAGGCTGCCGGCCGTGCTGTCCAGGGTGAAATAGCCAGAGTTTAAGCCTTCTTCTCCCTGACTGAGGATTGATTCAATATTTTGACTGAGCAGCCCGTACAGGGAATTATCCCCGTTTTTCGATCCGGGTGTGGATTTGAGCTGGAAGTTTCCTGCCAGATTGTTGCTGCTGCCGTCAGCGTCGGCACTGCCGAAAATATCACCGCCACTGTTTATGTTTACCGTTGTGTCGGAATTCAAAAAATCCAGATCAAAGGTCCGCTCGGTGAATCTTCGTATGTGCAGGACATTTTCCCGGACCTCGTAGGCCAGGTCATAGGAGCTGAGCAGCCGATCGACGACCACTGAAGACGGCGTGTTTTCAAAACTTATGGTTACGCGGTTTTCCATGGATATCTGCGGATCGATGATCAGGTTCAATCCCGCGTTGCGGGCCACGATATAGATGATATCGTGCAGGGGTTCATCCTTGACGGATATGGATACATTCGTTTCCTGCAGGGGATTGTATTCGGGAATTTCAGGCTCTATGGGCAGCTTGTAGAGTTTTCCCGGTTTTTCGAGTCTTTTTTCCTGTCTTCTGGTCTGGATGAGTTCCTTTTGTTCTGTCTGCACAGCCTCATGCAGGTCATGGTAGTCCAGGTTGGACTCCAGGCGATTTTCCCGGGACGAACAGGCCGGGATGAGAACGATGACAAGGAAGAGTATCTCATATATTTTAGGCATATCAATTCTTTTTGATCCCATCTGTTTGAAATTTTTTGAGCAGGGCTTCGATTTCTTCGCTGGTCATCGCCGGGTCGGCATTTTGGGTTTCCTTTGGTACTTCCGAGGCTCGAGGCGGCAACGCATTTTCTTTTTCGGCTTTGGCCGGCGACTCCTGAACCAGAAGGACCTGCTTTGGATTTTTCCAGGGAATAAACTGTTTGTTGGTGCCGGCACTCAGGAAAAGACCTTCCGAACGTATCAAGGCGATTTTCCTGCCGTCAGGCAATACATCCCCCTGTTTGTATATCATATTGTTTATAACCACGAAATTGTTTTTTTCGCTGGTCATTATCAGGGTCGGTTCAACCTGAACAAGTGAAAAGACATCGTTTTCTTTGAGTGGAAACAATTCAACGTCCAGTGTTTCGCGCTCTGCCGGCTCAAAAGAAGACTGAAGGATGGAATGGATCTGTTGCGCGTTGTGCAGGGCTTTTTCTGTCTCGGGCAGTTTGGGGATCTGCCTGGTTAACACGGCAGGAGGATTGGGGATTGATACGGGACTGTGCAGGAGATCATGAACCATGTAAGCGACAATCGCGCTCGCCATAAGCACCAGAGATATGCGTATCAGAAAATTTTGCAGATAAGTGTGCATATAAATTATAATCGGGGTATGTGCTCACCAAATTTTCTACGGGCTTGAAGCGTGAATTTGTTGGTGTCCAGATTCAAATTCAGGGTCTTGTTGAGCATGGTAAAATCGGATTTTTCAAGTCGGGCAATACATTCAGTGAGTATTCTCTGGGCCTGATCGGGTTCCAAAGGGATTTCCCCCTCCAGCCTCAGTTCGAAATATGCGTCGAAAAAGTCCACCTGCCATGCCGTGACATCGAGATATGTGGATTTGATTTTTGCCAGCATGTTCCAGATACGGGAAATCGAAGGCGCGTTGTGCGCCTGGTGCAGATTTTTTGCAAGATCGGCAAGGTGTTCTTCATCCAGTTCGATGTCTGCAATTTTCTTTTCGGCTCTGGAAAGAGTGTTTTGGATCTCTTCGGCCAGCTTAGCCTGTTCCCGGTATAAATTTGTTTCCTTGATGTCCAGAGTTTGTAGCGTCTGACGCAGGGTGAACGCTGTAGCGGCCAAAAACAGCCCGCCGGTAAGAAAAACTATCCACAGCCAGGGTTCGGCCCGCAGCAGGTGATACGCCATGCGTTCATTTTTGGGCAGCAGAGTCTGGGACAATTTGAGTTTGTTGAGGACGTGGCCCACACCGGAATACAGGGCCTGATCTTCAACTTTGAATTTCTGTACGGGTAAAAAATGGGTAGTGCGCTGCCAGGAAAGTTCAGTCTCCTGTATGTCAAACGAGCCGAGTCCTTCGAGCCAGTAAACTTCAGGCAATGAGCTGCCCATATCCTGTTCCAAAATGCGTAGATCGGCTTCAATGGCGGTTACCGCGTCCGGCAGAAATATTTGATCCTCTCCTGTCAGGGCGTATCGCCGCAACTGTGCAGGATATTTTTGATCACCTGCAGCCAGTATCAGGGCCTGGGGAAGATGCAGCACCAAGGCGAATGGAGCCTTTTTCTTCAGGTTGGTGTATATTTCGCAGGCTGCGCCTGCTGAATCATAGAGCAGAAAGCCTTGTCGTGATTTTTTGTGCAGTTCAAATAACGCCTTGGCTTTTTCTTGAGTAAACAGAGTATATCCTACTCGGCAGCTTAGTTTGTTGATTTTTTCCTTGAAAAGGATTTGGAGCTGCAGATCATCACTCAATTCTCCACTGTCCTGCAATTGTTTACGCGCCAGGAATTCTGCGTATTTGGCATTTCCATGCAGTTCCAGGATTCCGGGGCCCGGAGAAGTAAAAAAATCCGTAATGTAGATCAGTTCGTTGTCCGGCAATTGCTGGCTCGAGAGCAGATAAGCCGTTTCCCGGTCGAAAAGCATTGCGCCTTTTTCCGTGTCCAGGATGAATCGATTGTCTTTGTTGAAAAAATTCATTGCTTTTCCGGAGGAATCAGAAAACTACCCTGGGCATTTATTGAAAATTTTCTTTCCGAAGGGTTTTCTTCATCTTTTTCGCTTGTGCCGGCGACAGCGATCATGAATGACTCTGGTTTGAACCAGTAATTGCTGGGTTGGGGGCGACCCTGAGACATCGTGTCGGTGACCGCAGGTATTGCGGACAGGGGCATTTTTTTTTGTATGAGCAGGGGGAAGCTCATCCAGTTTTTCGGTGCCAGGGCTCGTGTGTCAATCATATCCAGGCTGGTGCGTACCTGCACGGCCTGGGTCAAAACCTGACGTGTCATCTGTAATTTATGCTTGAGGTTTTTTATAGTATTGTCAATTTGTTCCAGGGAAACGATTGTGGTCTTGAATCGGTTATAGGAATCCGCAGCCACATAGAGGTTGGCCGTGAAAAACAGAGCCAACCCCAGGGTGAGTATGCATTGTATGCGCGAATGCATCAGTAATTCCCTCCGATATTCGTGATCAGGTCGTACACCGGCAAAAGCAGACCCATGACGATCATGGCAAATATTATTCCCAGAATGCCGAGCAGAATCGGTTCCAGGATCTTGCTCAGATTTTGAACCAGAGAGGATATTTTTTCCCGGTAGAGATCAGCCACGTAAGCGGTCTGCTCTTCAATCCGGCCGGTGTTTTCACCGACCGCTATCATGCGAACGGCAAAAGGGTGTAGTGCCTTTGCCTGACGAAGCGATGCGGCCAGGGTCTGTCCACCTTTTATGCTTTCCCTGCTCTGCTTGAGCTTGTTTTTCATAACCAGATTGCCCATGGAATCTATGATGATATCCATGGTGCGTATTATACTTATGCCTGCGTTGAGCATCATCCCCAGGTATTCACAGATTCTGGCAATCAGGGCTGTTTCCACGATACCGGACAGAATAGGGGTCTTCAATATGAGTTTATCCTGGTACAAGCGTATCCGATAGCTTGTTTTCCGGCCGAATATACTGAGCACAACAATACAAAATATACCTGCAAGCACAGAAAGTCCATGTTGCTGCAAGGCGTCGGAAATGGCGATCAGTATGCGTGTGGGCAAGGGGAGAACAATGCCAAAGTCTTGAAATAAAGTGACTATCTTGGGAACAACATACCAGAACCAAAAAAAGGTTGCCAGGGAAACCACACAGAGCAGGATGGACGGATACATGAGCGCCCTTTTGGTTCCGCTGATGATTTCATGGATGTTCCGAATGTGTTCGGAGCCTTTTTTGAGCATTGTGTCCAGATTTCCCGTTTCCTCGCCGATACGGACCATATGCAGGACCACTGTGGAAAATATGTATGGCTGCGAATCCATGGCATCAGCCAGTGTGAATCCGTTTTCTATATCCGTGCACATGAAAGTGACTGATTTTCTCAGTCGGGGGTTCTTGAGGTCCTCCCGGATTTCTTCCAGAGAGCTCAGAACGGGGACGCCTGCTCCGACAAGCATGGCCATATTATTAAGAAATTCGGCAAGTTCAAGACGATTTATATGACCCATTCTGCGGTTGAAGAACGCGATGAGGATCGTCACTATGCGTGGCAGCATGGCGACCTTGAGGATCACGGTTCCGCGTCTCTCCAGATAACGGGCCGCGGCCAACGGGTCGGCAAAGGGCAACTCGACCATGCCTTTTTCCATGTGCCCCTTACTGTTGAGCAGCCTGTAGGTGTAGAGAGGCATCGGTATCAGTATTTCCTGGTTCCCAGGGTTCGTCTCAATTCTTCGACCGTGGTCGTCCCCTCGAGAACCTTTCTGCGTCCGTTGTCGAACATTGTTTTGAATCCTTTGCCGGCAACCATCTCCTCAAGTTCGTAAATCTGACCGTCTTTTTCAAGCAGGTTGCGGATATCGGTATCCATGGCCAGAATTTCGTATATCAGGGTTCGGCCCAGATACCCTGTGTTGCTGCAGGTGGAACATCCGCGTCCTCGCTGCAGTGAACTTTCTTGTTTGATCCCGAGGTATCTGCATTCCGACTCGGACGGCGTGTACGACTCTCGGCATTGCGGACAAATGGTCCGAACCAGCCGCTGGCTGATGACCGCGATGAGGGTTTCAGCCGTGGTCAGGTTGTCCATGCCCAGCCCCTTTAATCGAGGGATGGCTCCAAGTGCGGTATTCGAATGCAGTGTCGAAAGGACCAGATGTCCTGTTGTTGATGCGGTCAGGGCCGTTCGGGCCGTGGTTTCATCCCGCATTTCACCGATAAGAATGACGTCCGGATCGTGGCGCAAAAAATACCGCATGGCATCTGCGAAATCGTATCCCGCGGCCTGGTTCGTCTGGGTTTGTCTGGCCAGGGGCACAAAGTATTCAATCGGATTTTCAATGGTAAGGGCGTTTTTTTCCAACAGGTCAATCGAAGTCAGGCCGGCAACCAGGGTTGTGGATTTACCGGATCCGGTTGGACCGGTCAGCAGGACAATGCCGTACGGTTCTTTAAATATCGTCTGCAGTTGCTGCAGATCGTCGGGGAAAAAGCCGAGACTTTCCAGACTGAAAACACCTTTGCCCTGAGAAAGAAGGCGCATGACCATGTTTTCGCCAAAAGGGGTTACAATTGTCGATACCCGAATATCGTATCTTTTTTGTAAAACCTCGGTTGTCCATCGTCCGTCTTGAGGGAGACGCTGTTCGGATATGTCCATGTCAGCGGCCAGCTTGAGAGACGTTATAATTCTCTTCAACTGTGGGGGAAGATAATATTGACTGTGCAAAACACCATCTATACGTAAAGCAATGCTTATGCCATGCTCCATGGGACGAATATGAATATCTGTGGCTCTTTTTTTAACCGCCAAAAGTAACATAAAATGAATAAAATTGTCCGGGCTTGTGGTCATTGTGCTGTCAGCGGAAAGGATCCTGGTTTCCCTTTCCAGTCCTTCCTCTACCGGATGTTCGAGGAAATAAAAGTAATTATAGACAGAAGAAACTATCTTGCTGTCTTCGGCCAGAACAAATTGGGGTTTGGCTCCGCTATAACGGAGGCATGCCTGGCTCATTTGCTGATTAGGAAGTTCCGATGTGGCCACCAAGAGTTGGCCGTTTTTCAAGGCCAGGGGGAGGATTTTTAATTTAAGGCAAACATTGCGGTTGAATTTTCGAAGTGCCTCCTGTTCCGGGACCAGTTTGTCCAGATCGACATGCTTGAGGTTCAATTGCTTGCTGAGAGTGGATATCAGATCATATTCACTGACGATTCCAATCCGGGTCAGGACCTCCCCCAGTTTTTCCTTGGTTACTTTCTGGGCCTGCAGGGCGAAGTCCAGATGCTTTAACTGGATATAGCCTCTTTCCTGGAGCAAGTCGCCTATTCTGAGTGTTTCTTGGGTCATATGGTTATTGTTGGATGTAGTGCTGGATTGGAAATGCCCCTTCCCGGGTCGGGGAAACTGTCCGCGTGGATCGAGTGAGTCCGGCTCTCATGACTCTGAAGGCTGGGCGAAGCGGGTGATTCATGCCTTTATTGGGTTACAGGCTCTACCCGCATTGGGAGTGAATGCAAGCAACAAACAGTGGATAGAAGAAATGGGGAGTTGAAAAAAGTGCAGACGTGCATCTCACTCCGGAAGAGTATTCACAACCGAATCAAATTTCAACGCCCGCTTTGGCCAAGGAGCAGAGCCGCAGAGAAAGACATTGTGTTCCGGCTTTTTTCTTCTCATATCTGCGTCTCGAGCGGGCATTGATGTTGTCGGGTTGCGGGACTGCGTCCGTCTCATTTCCTCAAAAGAAAATACAGCGTGGTATAATCCGGCCAGCCGGTAGGGGAGAGGCCGATTTGTTCCTGAAAACGAGATAGCGCGTACCAGGTCTGTGTCCCATAGACCCCGTCCGGTTCTTCTCGCAAGTAATTATTTTCATATAGTTTTTTTTGAATTATTTTGATTTCCGGTGCGGCATATCCGGGATGAAACTGGCTGGTGTCGATTGATGTTTTCCATATCCCGATCCATTCAGGACCGGTATGGGTATATTTTTGCCAGGGAAAAATCGTGAGATCGCTCTCACCTTGCTCAGGCGCGTTGGTCAACCGAATCAGCTGCATATTTTGGGGGAGATTTTTAGCAAGATACGGCAAATTGTTGGATGTAATGGCCCTGCTCAGCTTGGGTTTCAAAAAGAATATGTCAAATGGCGAGAGAAACGCATCTATGTCGCGCAATAAGGCGGTATTCCATTCTTTTTCCAGGATGTTTGTTCCGTTTTTGTCGATTTTTTGTTTAAAGGGCACGGGCACGTGAGGAGCCGTGCTGAGTCTGTTGACAGTGAATTCAAAAATGGTTGTTTTTTTCCCGTGGCCTATGGGAAAAGGGAAAAACAGAATTATAGCCACAACAACTATAAGCAGTATTCCAGATAGGGAGAACGCTGTTTTTTTGTTTTTTTTATTCAGATTATGTTTTATATCAGATTGATATCGGGCGACTTCTTGTATGGCCCTGCGCATGACCCTGGGAGTGAGCCGCTGAACCTGCATAGCGACGCACGCGTAAAGAGCCCTCTCCATGATCAGGTTGACCAGGCGCAGGTTGCCTCTGGACACGGTCCATAAGAGATTTTTGCTTGTGTCGTGTACGCGGAGTTGGGAATCAGCTGTGGCCAGTTTGAAATCCACATAGCCCTTGAGCTCTTGACGCGAAAGCTGTGGCAGTTCCAGAGCAATAGTTACCCTGCTTTTGAACTGCCGCATATGTTCCCTGTTTAACAGGACATTAAGTTCAGGCTGCCCTATAAGAAGAATTTGAACCAGTTTGTTGCCGTCATATTCCAGATTGGAAAGCATGCGCAGGGCTTCCAGGCAATGAAGAGAAAGATTATGCGCTTCATCGACTATGATTACGCATATTTTGTGCTGTCGGTAGCATTGCAGAAAGAACTGATTTAGGATATTTTGATAACCTACTATACTTGATCGTTCGAAAGGTTTAAGTCCGAAGTCACTTGTAATGGCTTCAAGAAGTTCTTCTTTTTGGGAGATAACATTAAAAATCCATGCTGAATACACTTCCTGGGAATGCAATTGCCTCAAAATCTGCAGGCAAAGAGACGTTTTGCCTACTCCGACTTCACCTACTAAAAGCATGATACCTTTTTTGGTCAGAATTCCATGAACCAATTCTTCCAGAATGGCTTTTGTGGATTCGGTCTGGTAGTAGCCTTTTTCGCTGGTGGCGATGGAAAACGGATTGGACTTCAGGCCGAGCAGGCTGAAAATGTCTTCGGACAAAATTCGCTCCAATAAATTATAGTAATTACCTTAAAAGGCATAATTAATATGCAGAACAATGGCAAGTCCGCATTAACGCATGATCATGCAGGGTTTCAGGGTTTTACCCTGATAGAATCGGCTATTGTTCTGGTGGTCATCGGCACGGTCATGGCTGTGGGAGCCATATCCTGGATGTCCATTAAAAGCGGGTTTGAAATTTCCTATACCCGGGCCAAATTGAAGGCGGTCAAATCCTGTCTGATGGAACGAATGATTTTAAGTGAAAGATATCCGGATTTCACGTTGAATCTGCAAGAGAATGAAGACGATAATTATCAATGTGTGAATAATGTGCCGACCAAAGCCGTGGATTATTGCCTGTGCAAGGCGGGTTACAAAGATGCCTGGGGACATAGGATCCGGTTTTTGGGAGGAATTGACGGCAGCGGGAATTCAATAAACGGAACAAAGATAATAGGCGGTGAGACCTTTGATACAACGAATTTTCCGGGTGAAAACTCCAATGCTACCGATAAAGATGGCAGGGTTGTGCCGAATATCGCCTTTATTTTGCTGAGCAAAGGAAAAAACGGGGAATTTGATAGCAGTACGACAAGAAGCTTGTTTCACAGCAAGAATACCCTTGTTGGAAGCCTGAAAGACATTACACCGGATTTTGAATTTGACCACAAGGACTATGATGATCAGGTGCTTATCGTGACCGGGTATGGTTTGAGCGAGTTGTTGCCCTGATCGATAGGATGCGACTGCAAAAAATGCCCTCATTGCCAGATCCTGAATAATCATGAGATTTAACTACCTGGTTTTTGCTTAAAACTTAATAACCTAAAACCTAAAACCGTCTGCAAGAGATACTTTTTGCAGGCACATCTGATGGGTGATTGTCGTTTTCCCGTGTAGATCTTTTTTGTATCTAACGTTTTGGAGTACGTATGAAGAATGACACCAAAGGATTTACCCTGATCGAGATGGCCATTGTTCTGGTTGTTATGGGGCTTATTGTCGGGACGATTGTGCCGTTGCTGGTTACCCAGAGCAAGACGGCGAGGCTGAAAGAGGCGCGGGATATTTTGCGGACAGCTCGGGATGAGATTATTGGGTATGCGTATCAGTATGGTTGTCTGCCGAACAGTACTGACTTGATCAGTACCAGAAAGGATCCCTGGGGCAAGGAAATTTTTTATAGGGCTGCTTATAATGGGACTGGAGAAAGTTTAATTTGTACAAGTCATTCAAATGATCCATGTGAAGAGGTTATATGCAACAGTTCTAATACAACGTTAACTATAGGTGGTGACGAAAGCTATAATAATGTTGCTTTTGTTGTGGCCAGCGGTGGTCCGAATCATAATAAACAGTTTGATTGGGATTTCAATGATGCTACCAAAGTAGGCCAGTTAACTACGTATGCATTTGGGAAAAAGATTGATTCATACGGTGAAGATTTTGATCGCTCTTCTGATGAATATGACGATTTGGTAGAATATATGGATTTTTGGAATTTGAAAAGAATGATAAGCAACTTGTGTATGTCAGATCCTCCCTCGTCTTCAGATATAAGCTTCAAAAGCAACATTGCTGAATTTGATCATATTATCCAATCCCAAGACGGTGTGATACGCGTGGTGGATGATGAAGACCGCAAGACAATAACCATGGGCGGAACCGATGAGCTTACTTCGGGCTGTATCTGGTACGGGGAGAATACCGGACCGTGTTCCGATGGCGTCTGCGATTTAGGCAGTGGGTTCCGCGCTTTTTTTAAATTTAAGTCAACCAAAGAAGATACATCTAATGATTCTACCGACTATGCTTCGGGTTTTACCTTTGCCGTGACTTCGGATACAGAATCTCCAGCTGAGTCCGTTTGCGGTGGCAACGGAGCGCATTTGGGTTACGCAGGTACCCAGCCGGATCATGAATATTGGATCGGAGAACCCAAAATGGGAGTGGAGGTTGATTATTACAAATCAAATAGTGAAAATAATGACTGGTGTTTTAATAAAGACGATCCTAACGGCAATCATGTGGCGGCCCTCTTTTGGGGATACGCTTACGCCTACCTGGATGAGAACGGAGGATTACAAACAACGGACGAAGATATTTGTGAAGGGGCGGGAGGAGAAGGGCATAATGGAGACGATAATCGGCATGGTGCTGGAGAGCTAGCTGATTTCCATTCCAAAAATCTTGAAAAAAATTCTGCAGGATGCGCTTACGAAGCTAGTAATAAAACATGGCTTGAGGATGCCCAGGAGCATACACTGCGCATAGATTTGGGTTACAATGCCTCATCTGGGAATACAACTATCAGTGCATGGGTTGATGTGGAGGGGAGTAATGCTATCAATAAGATAATGTCTGAAGAGGCGACCGTTACAGCTCAAATGACAATAGAACCGGAACTTTTTAGGGAACAAATGGAAAAAATCAGGTTTGGCTGGACTGTCGGCTCCAGCGATGAACAAGCCGTAAAATTGAGTGATTTTAGAATAAATTTTCTTGACTATAATTCCACGAATTCCACCTGATCGGGAGAAAGCTATGGGCAAAAA
>NZ_JBUDSQ010000069.1:0-14185 GCF_054921335.1 Desulfoplanes sp.
TTATATTTTTACAATGTGGAGAGCAAAAAAACTCATCGTATCGGTCCGTCGAACACCCGGGAAAAAATCATCTCTTCCTGACGCAGATAGTAGGAGGGATCGAAAACCCTATCCATGGTCTCGGTTGACAGGAGTCCCTGTATGGCCGGGTCCCGGCGCACGGTTTCAGGAAAGGAGACTTTGTTCTGCCAGCAGTGCATGGCCAGTTTCTGGACCATCTCGTACCCCTTCTGCCGTTCAAGGCCGGCATCCACCAGGGCCAGCAGAACCCGCTGAGAGAAGTAGATATCAAAGGAGCCATGGAGGTTGCGGTCCATGTTTTCGGGAATGATCCGCAGGTTGGTCACCAGGGTGTTCAACCGGTGGAGCATATAGTCGATCAATATGGTAGAATCGGGCATGATTACCCGCTCCACAGAAGAATGGCTGATGTCCCGTTCGTGCCACAGTCCGGTGTTCTCCATGGCACTGACACTGTTGGTCCGGATCAACCGGGCCAGCCCGCACAGGTTTTCCGCGGAAATGGGATTCTTTTTGTGCGGCATGGCCGAAGATCCCTTCTGCCCCTTGGCAAACCCTTCCTCGACCTCCAGAACTTCCGTACGCTGCAGGTGTCTGAGCTCGATGCATAGCCGCTCTATACCTCCGGCAATGAGGGCCAGTCCGGTGAAGTACTGGGCATACCGGTCCCGCTGGACGATCTGGGTGGAGATGGGATCGACGTGCAAACCGAGGAGGCCACAGGCGATGGACTCGACTCCGGGTTCCAATTGGGCATAGGTGCCCACGGCCCCGGATATCTTGCCCACACGGATGTTTTCCAGGGCATCGAGCCACCGTTTTTGGTGCCGTTTGAATTCAGCATAGAACCCGGCCATCTTCAGACCGAAACTGGTGGGTTCGGCATGGATGCCGTGCGTCCGGCCCATGACCATGCGCCCCTTGCCCGCCATGGCCTTGTCCTTCAGAGTGGCCAGGACCATGTCCAGATCCTGCGCGATCCTTTCTCCGGCCCGGACCAGGAGAACCCCATTGGCCGTGTCCACGATATCCGACGAGGTACACCCGAGATGGATGAACCTGGACGCCGGCCCAACATTTTCTTCTACTGCGGTCAGAAAGGCTATCACGTCGTGTTTGGTCACCTTTTCAAGTTCCAGAATCCGGTCGATATCGAAATCCGCATTGTCACGGATGGTTTGCATTTCGGATTCGGGGATTCTTCCCAGACGTGTCCATGCCTCACAGACGGCAACCTCCACTTCCAACCAGACCCTGAATTTATTCTCCAGTGTCCACAGGGAACTCATTTCCTCACGACTATACCGATCTATCATTAGCTATCCATTGGGTTGTCGAGCCATGCTACCCATGACTCCCTTCACATCAAAAAAAGGGCAGCCGGAGCTGCCCAAGCCCGCTATGGGCAAAAAATACATTGTCGCTCGAGGAAGCGCATTCGGCCATGGATATTCCTGGAGTAGAGGACAGCTCTTTGGTGCATTCCGGAAGAATGGTGGAAATCGCGATCACAGCCGGCATTGTTCCTTGATGCCCCTTATTTCTTGGCCGCCTCCTTGGCTTCCTTGATACGCTGTTTTAGACGTTTTGCTCTGCGCTGACGACGACGGTCGAGTTCCTTTTTGCGTTCAATCTTTTTGTGGGCCATAGTAGATATATCCTCCTGTGTATCTATTTTCTGGAATGGAAAAAATGTTCCTAACCAAAGAGGGGAACGTTTGTCCAGTGTTTACGGTCTAGGGAATGGTCACCAATGCGTAGTTACGGGTACCCATGTTCAGCGATTGGGCATGTTCCAGGAGATGGGTACCGTCGACATGGGGATGTATGGCGGCAAATTTGTCATCCCCGGGGAGGGTTCCCTGGGGGAGGCAACTCTGCGTGAGCGCTGGGGCCTGGTTGACCAGATCGACGCAGGCCTGGTCCAGTGCGACAGGATCGTAGGATGCGGCAATACCGAGGTCGGGACAAATGGAGGCATCCGAATAGCCGGTGCAATCACAGCCGGGACTGACCTGCGTGATGAACGAAATATGCAGACAGGGCCGCTTTTTGGTCCCGACCACTGTGGCGGCATACTCGGCCATGCGCTCCAAGAAAACCGGGATATCAACGGTCCAGTCCACGGAGAGCCCCTGGTGCCTGCATACGGACAAACACGAGGCACACCCCACACATTTTTTTGGATCCAGCCCGATGGTTCCATTGTCGTCAAGAAACAGCGCCCCGGGTGCGCATACCTCGACACACGCTCCGCATCCCACGCAATGTTCCGTATGGAGTTTCGGGCCCATGCCGCAGTGCTGCTGCATCTTGCCCTTGCGCGTCGCTCCCCCCATACCCAGATTCTTGATGGCCCCGCCGAACCCGGCCAGATCATGCCCCTTGAAGTGGTTGAGGGTTACGAGGAGATCAGCGTCCACGATATCTCCGGCCAGAAAACAGGTGGAGAAATGGTTCCCCCTGGATGGGATTTCCCGTTCGTTTCCGCTTTTGAGGCCATCGGCGATAATCACCGGTGCGCCGGTGACATGGGGAGTGAATCCGTGTTTTTCAGCACGGAGGTGATGGGACACGGATTCACCCCGTTCACCGATATACAGGGTGTTTGTGTCTGTCAGAAAGGGGGTTGCTCCGGCCTTGCGGACGAATTCGACGACGGGAGCGGTCAGAAGGGGGGAGATGAACCCTGTGGTTCCGGCCTCTCCAAAATGGATCTTCAGAGCGGTCAGATCCCCGGAATGGATGTGTTTGCCAAGTCCCACGGTCTTGAGGAGTTTTTTCATTTTTAGGTGGAAAGGCATTTTTCGGCTTGTACGGAGACTCCAGAAAAAAACGTGACTGGTCATAAATACACCTGATGGTCTATAGGGATGGTAAGCTATCTGGATATTCGGTTACGGAACATTATGGTTATTATAAAAAAGATCTTTTGATAATAATAAATAATTAGTGGTGTATGTTTGTTCCTAACTCAAATAACTAATTGCCATGAATGGATTTTTTACGGTATTTTTTAGAAACGATCAAGGAACCTATCGACATTTTTTTACGTACATTGGATCAAACAACATAAGGGAACATGATGATGAACAAAATTATCCACAGGATGTTCGTAAAAAAATAACATGTTGGAATCATATATTATTATTTTTAATAGATCCATTTGATCACCCCGGCTGGAACGGATAAACCAACACGAACCTGAAAGACGACGCCTTGGGAACGGAAAAGATTTTTTCCGGGACTTTTATCGGAGGAGATATGAACACATTCACGATGGTCAGACCCGAGCATCTCAATCACCACGGATATCTGTTCGGGGGGAGTATGCTCAAGTGGGTTGATGAGTATGCCTGGTTGGTGGCGGCCAGGGATTTTCCCGGCTGCACCCTTGTCACACGGGGCATGGACCGGATCGTTTTTTCTAAACAGGTCAGAAATGGTTCCATCCTGCGTTTTTCGATCCTTCCCTGGAAACAGGGGAGGACCTCGGTGACCTATTCGGTCGAGGTCTATGCGGACAGTCCGGGGGCGAGCAATGAAGAACAGGTCTTTTCCACCCATGTCACCTTTGTCCGGGTCGCGGAAGATGGTCACAAGTCCCCGCTCCCGGAGCGCGAAACCTACAGGTCCATGGAAACGGTATGAGCGGATCGTTTGTCGACTGGCTGGGGTCGAACATCAGAGTCGGCGGCAGGACCGTTCATGGGCGGCTGGCTCTGGCCCCCATGTCCAAACTCGGCCATGTCGCGTTCAGGGAACTGGTTGCCGGGTATGGCGGGTATGGACTTCTGTTCACGGAAATGTGCAGTGCCCGGGCACTGCCTTCGGCCAACCCGGGGGTTTCTCCGTGTTTCACGTGGCGGAAGGAGGAACTTGACCGGCTGGTCTGCCAGATTTTCGGTTCTGACCCCCAAGACATGGCCGTAGCGGCACGGCGGATCGAGCAGGAAGGATTTTTTGGGGTGGACATGAATATGGGATGCTCCGTTTCCGGTATCTGTAAGCATGGGTGTGGGGCGGCTCTGCTCAAAAATCCGGATCTGGCCGTTGCCATGGTGCGGGAGGTCAAACGATCGGTGTCTATTCCGGTATTTGTCAAGTACAGGACCGGCTGGAGGGATGATCCCGGTTGTGCTGTGGACCTGGCCAAGAGGTTCGAGGATGCCGGGGCCGATTGTCTGACCTTCCATCCCCGGGTGGCCCCTGACAGACGGTCACGTCCCCCAAAGTGGGAGTACATCGCCCGGGTCAAACAGGGGGTGTGTATCCCGGTGCTGGGCAACGGGAACGTGTTCACCTTTGATGATTGCAGGGCTATGGTCGAACAGACCGGGTGCGACGGTGTGGCCCTGGGAAGGATGGCCATTGCAAGGCCGTGGATTTTTGCCGAGTGGACCGGCAGGCTCGGACCGGCGGGTCCCGAGCTTTTCAAACAGGCCGCCCTGGTCCTCGTGGATCTTCTTGAACGCCATTTTGGTCCGCGCATGGGGTTCCGGTACTTTAAGAAATATTCCCAGTATCTGGCCGCCAATTTTGTCTATGGCCACACCATGTGGCCGGATCTGTGGAAAGGGGAGAGCCTGGAAGCGGTCCGGAAAAACATCGCGGAGTGTCTTGATCCGTGTCCCCCTCTATCCTCTCGACCGAGTATATATATGTTCACGACATGATATCTCGGATAGGTCGGGTTGTTTTTGGTTGCAGCGGATCGTTATGGTGGGCCCCATCCGGACTGACATGGTTGTGTCACCATCGCGTCTGTATGGTTCACCCGGTGGTTGTCCTTTCCAGGATCCACCCCTGTGGACTGGGATTATGTGCGGTGCAGACTGAACTGCATTCTGCCGATGTTGGTGAACTGGGTGGCTGCATTGGTGATGGCTTGCTTGTGGACCTCCAGCGCCTGTTTTCCCGAATCGATAATTTCCGGAATCGTGTTTTTTCCAGAAACACGGTTTCCCGGGATGTAGATGGTCATGATCTCGAAGTCGTGCAGGTCGATGGCCTGGAATTGTTGCGCCTTGAACAGGCTTTTTCGGAATGTGCTGACCACGTTCATGTAGCACTGGCTGAGTCCGCCGGGTAGTGGGGAGAAGTCGTCTTCCACGTAGATGCCCACGATGAGATCCATACCCCGGTTCACGGCCTCCATGATGGGCAGTGGAGCGGAGTAGGACCCGTCCACGAGCAGCCGGTTGCCCTTGCGCAGAGGCGGCATGAGTGGAAAATGGGAAGAAGTGGCGTAGACGGCCTGGCTCACCGGGCCGTCCTCCAGACAGAAGGGGTCACCATTCTGTATATCCACCGTCTGGATGACCACCTTGGGATTCAGGTCTTCGAGCTGCAGATCATTGAAAATCCGTTCATAGACACGCTGCTGTTTGGATGGATTGTACAGACCCGAGCCGAGTTTGAAACTTTCCGGCCGCTGATCCATGAGACCTGTCAGGACCCTATTGTTCGTCGCGGTCGTGTTCCGTGCCTCCTGAACGCTGCAGAACCCTTTTTCCACCTGGGGCATGGAATATCCCGCCCCTAGAAAGGCGGCAATCAGTCCCCCCCCTCCGCATCCGATCACCAGATCCGGGGAAAGTCCGTTTTGCTGCATGAATTCTATGGCCGGAAGCGCGGCCAGGGCCTTGAGGCCTTCCGAGCCGATGACCAGTCCTATCTTGGGGCGTTGTTCCATGTTTTTTACCGGTTGTAGGAGGAACACTGGGGAACATCCAGACAAGCATATCCTTTGCCGGACTCTTGCTTTGAATGTGAAAAATTGCTAACTATTCAGATGTATTATTCATGAATCGCGCGCTAAAGAAATGTAAGAGAGTTACTAAGCTGGTAGTTACCAGGTAGGTCTCTTGTTTCTTATATTGCTAACATCCTCCAATTTTTTGGATTCTACGATGTCGTTACACCAAAATTTTGACATGAATAGTTACAAAAATCGTATCCAAGCACAGGGATATAGGCAAGTAAAAAAGAAAAAACCTGGGATAGCAAGCCATTGGCAGTCGTTCCAAACCCAAGCCGGGATTTTTCCGTTGTGCACCCGGGTGTGGGATTTTTTGGGAGTATATGGCGTGGATACGGTCCATACCCGGCAGGATGGGTTGATGGTGGCGTCCGGTCGTGCAATCAGTTGGTGCAAACAAGGAGAAGACCATGGAAAAAAAGGATCATGGAAGTGCGTTGGTGCTTGGCGTTTGTCTGGTCATCGGTCTGTGCGGGTTGGGATATCTGCTGGGGAATTCCGCCCTGAAGATCAAGGAATTCGAGCGCACCGTCCGGGTCAAGGGGCTTTCCGAACGGGAGTACAAGTCCGACGTGGTCATCTGGCCCATCCAGTTCACCGAGGCGAGCAATGATCTGGAGGGATTGTACGGGTCCCTGGAAGCGGGCACGGACATGATCACCAATTTTTTGCAGGCCAAAGGGGTCAAAAGTGGGGATATTTCCCTGTCCGCCCCATCCATTACGGACAAGTCGGCCCAGAGCTACAATGATTCCAGGCGGGCACCGTTCCGGTACACCGCTGTGCAGAATGTGACCGTGTACTCCCACGATGTGTCCCTGGTCAGGTCGTTGATGACCAAGCTCGGGGAACTGGGCAAAAAAGGGATCGTATTCACTGGCGGTGGGTATAATTACCAGACCGAATATTTATTCACCCAGCTCAATGAGATTAAACCGGACATGATCAAGGAGGCGACTACCAAGGCCCGGGAAGTGGCCCGGAAGTTTGCCGAGGATTCCAAGAGCCGGCTCGGCAAGATCAAACGGGCCTCACAGGGGCAGTTTTCCATCACCTCCCGGGATCGGAACAACCCGCACATCAAGAAGGTTCGGGTTGTCTCCACGGTGGAGTACTATCTTTCGGATTGATTGGATGTATTGATAACAAGGATGGGTGATGCGGCATTTGCCCCCGGTTTTTCTCCTTACGGATTTCGGCACCCGTGATCCGTATGCGGCCCAGATGAAGGCGGTCATTCTGAGCCATGCTCCAGGTGCGACCATTGTCGACTACAGCCATCATGTCCGTCCTTTTGATATCCTGCAGGCAGGTTTTTTGCTTTGGTCCGGATACTCGTATTTTCCGCAAGGAAGCGTTATTGTCGGTGTGGTGGATCCCGGCGTGGGGACGGACAGGCGGATCCTCCTCGTGGAGTATGCCGGCAGGATCGTCATAGCGCCGGACAATGGACTGACCGGATTGCTGCTTCCCGACGACGGCTGCGGGGTCAGGGTTTTGGCGGTCCATGTGGATCAGGCCGTGACGAGCCGGACCTTTCACGGCAGGGATGTCTTTGCTCCTCTGGCGGCCCGGGTGATCTGCGGCGAACCTCTCGAGGTTTTGGGGGAAGAGATATCGCCCCTGTCACTTGTGCGTGCGACCTGGGCCGATCCAGACAGACAGGGGAACATGATACGGACCCATGTTCTGCATGTGGACGGTTTTGGGAATTGTCTGCTCGGTCTTGGAATTGATGCGTGGAAATCTGTTTTGGGGAAGAGGCGGGGGATGGTTGTGCAGCCGTGGGGGCGGGATGTGATGCCGGTCTGCGCCTATGGGGAATTGGAAGCCGGCCAGATAGGCATCCTTGCAGGCAGCCAGGGAGTGTATGAACTCTGTCTGCGCGGAAACAATGCGGCCCTGGAGCTTGGGATAAAGGCAGGTGATCGGGTGGATCTGATGGTGGTGGAGAAATCCCCCATCCCGTAGGGGCAGCCCTTGCGGGTGCCCTTTTGGCACGCATATGCTATCAGTCTATGCTACGTCATCAGGATACTCGACATATTCCAGGCACAATCCCTGTGCCGGTGCCGTGGCCGGTGCCTGTGATCGATCCCTGGCCTCGAGAATTTCCCGGGCCTGGTCGGGATGCAATTTGCCCCGCCCCACCCCATAGAGCAAACCGACCATGTTTCTGACCATCTGTTTGAGAAATCCGGTGGCGGAAAAGGTCCATATCTGTTCGTGGGCATTGATTCCCGGGGACCGTTCGATCCGGGTCACCGTGCGTACAGAGGATTTAACATCCGTGCCGATGTTTTGAAAGCTCTTGAAATCATGCTCGCCCATCAGGCAGGCAGCGGCCGTGTCCATGGCTTCAAAATCCAATGGTCCGGTCTTCCAGACGTAGCGCCTGCGCTGGGGCAGGACATAGTCCGGGTTGGTCCACATGGTGTAGGAATAGGTCTTGGAGAGGCAGGAATACCGGGCATGGAAGTCGAAGGTCACGTCCCTGACATCCACAATCCGGACGGACTGCGGGAGCATGGCATTTAAGGCCTTGTGCCAGGGAATATGGGTCCGGTCCTCGGGGATATCCACATGGGCCACCTGTCCCAGGGCATGGACGCCGGAATCGGTTCTTCCCGAAGCAAAAATACGCGTGGGTTTTGCGCAAAGCACCGAGAGATGCTTTTCCAGGCACTCCTGAATAGTGGGCTGGCCGTTCTGGATCTGCCACCCGCAAAAATCGGTGCCCTCATAGGCAAGGGTCAGGCGTATTCGAGGCATAGGGGGTATGAGTGCGCAGTGCACAGTACGCCGTGCGCAGGAAAAACATGGATAGCATAATAGTATGTAATATACTTCATAATCATCTAATAATAAATAAATATAACAGTATTACCACAAAAAAACTTCATCACTATGGATCTGTAACTGATTATATACTATTTATATATATGTTCTAGAACTCTCTCACTGCGCAATGAGCCCTGCGTACTGCGCACTGTATTCTATTCCTTTTCACTGATTTCTTTCAAAGTTCTCGCATAGGCCGCAAACACGTCCTCTCTGGCCAGGTGTCCCATGATTTTTCTATGGTCTTCGTAGTCGACCACCGGGATCTGTCCGTATCCGGAATCCACGAATTGCATGAGCGCGGTATACAGGTCGTCATCCGGGTGGAGAATGACCGGTTTGCCGGCCACGTCCTTGGCTACCAGGAGATCGGACAGGCTGTCCTCGAACAGGACCTTGCGCAGATTCTGCACAGGGAGAATGCCGGTTATATGGTCTTCATGGTTGCGTACCGGGAAATAGAGCTCATTGGTATTGGCGATGATGTCCGTAATTGCGCAAAAGGAGGTACCTTCCTCCAGGGTGGTCACCAGCCCGGGCTTGTAGAAATTCTTGACCTGTAGGTCCTCGAGCAGATTGATCGTCGCGTCCTGGATATGGGCCGGGGATTCGAATTTGTTGTCCACCTGGTTTTCGTACAGGGAAAAATTTCTGGCTAGAACGATGCAAATGGCCGAGCCAAGCATGAGCGGTGCCAGCAGGCCATATCCCTTGGTCAGCTCGCAGACCATGATCAACGGGCCTATGGGCGCGTTGGCCACCCCGGCAAAGAACGAGGCCATACCCACGAGTACGTAAGCTCCCGGCTGGGTGACAATGGCCGGGATATAGGCATGGGCCGTGAATCCCACCACTCCGCCGGTCAGACCACCCGCGAACAGGGCCGGGGCAAACATGCCCCCGCTGATTCCCGATCCAAGAACAATGGCCGTTGCAATGGCCTTGCCCACGATGATCGCCAGCATCGTCCCGACGGTCAGTTTACCCAGGATGGCCAGCTCCAGCCAGCCGTAGCCTCCACAAAGCATCTGGGGAAAGGCCCAGCCGATGAGCCCCATGAGCAGCCCGGCAAATCCCATGGTCCAGACGAAGCCGAGTCTGTCGGTCATGGGCCAGAATATCTTGTATTTGACCGTGGTGAAGGTCTTGATCCAGAACCATCCGGAGGCTGCGCATGCAACGGCCAGGATGGCGTAGAACGGGAGCTCTCTGGGGTCGGTGAACGTGAAATGGGGAATGCCGAAGATGGGTTCCGTGCCGAAAACCAGGGTGAACAGGGAATAGGAGACCACCGAAGAGATGACCGCGGGCAAGATGGCCTCGGCCTCGAAGTCTTCCCTGTAGATGACCTCTACCGCGGTCAGCGCTCCACCCAGAGGTGCCCTGAATATGGCCCCGAGCCCCCCGGCCGCCCCGGCCAGAAGCAGGATCCTGCGTTCCTTGGCCGAGAGTTTGAATTTCTGGGCTATCCATGATCCGCAGCCCGCCCCGAGCAGGGAAATGGGGCCTTCGCGACCGGCGCTGCCACCCGTGGCAATGTTTAACACCGCGATCCCGGCCTTGATCAACGGGACAATGGGCCGCATGAGACCTGACTGTTGATGGAAATTCTTGATCATCGCATCGGTCCCGTCGGTTCCGCTGTGTCGGGTGTCTGCGAGATATTTCCAGGTCAGCCAGCCGGAAAGCAAACCCACCAGGGTGGTGAAAACCGGGATGAGCCAGGGACGGTAACCGCCGCCATGGGCGGCGTGGAAAATTTCTTCACCGGCCGGTGCGGGGAGAATGAGTCCGGCGGCCTTGTGCAGGAGAAGATATTTGATCCCTTCAATGGAGAAAAAAAAGATGATAGCACCGATACCGGAAAGAATCCCTACAAGCACGCCCAGAATGAGCCAGCGGGCGTTGGTGATTGAGGTATAGGTCCGGGCGGCTTCATTCCAAATTTTTACGAACGGCTTTACAACAAAAGAGGGCATGGTGGTTTGGATGTGGAGGGATTAGAGGGGGCGTGCCTCGGGTGATGTGAGGATGGTCTTTGCGATGTTCTTGTCCTTTGTGATTTGGCCCTTGAGTTCGTCCAGGCCGGAAAATTTCTTTTCCGATCTGAGACGTTGGACAAAATGGACAAAAATATTTCGGTCGTACAGATCGCCCTTGAAATCCATGATATGGACCTCAACGGAGAGTACGTCATTGCCGAATGTCGGATTGTATCCGATATTTGCAACCGCGGGAAGGATGGCTCCCTGAACCTCGGCCCAGACAGCGTAGACCCCGGTCTTGGGAAAGAGTTCGTCGGTCAGATGGATGTTCGCGGTCGGGAAACCAAGCATGGGGCCTCCCCGCTTCATCCCATGGACCACTTTGCCGGCAACCCGGTAGAAACGGCCCAGAAGGGGACGCGCCTCCCAAACCTGTCCAGCCTCCACGAGATCCCTGATCCGGGTCGAACTGACAATGACCCCGTCCACGAGCACGGGATCGAGCTGTTCGACGTCAAAGCCATAGACACGGCCCAGCTGACTCAGCAACTCGTAATTGCCCGCCCGGCCTTTGCCGAACGCGTAATCGTACCCAATGATGAGCTTGCGGGTCTTTAGTGTTTCCACAAGATATCGGGATACAAATCTTTCGGGGGCTAATGCGGCCATTGCGTTGTTGAATTCCAGGCACAGGGTATAATCCAGCCCCATTCCTTCCAACAGTTCGAGTTTCTGGCCGATCAGGGTAATTAATGGCGGGTTGGAGTTCCCTGTGAACAGCCGTAAGGGATGTGGTTCGAAAGTGACGGCGACACTTGCGAGGCCGAATGTCCGGGCCTGAGAAACGGTTTTTTCAAGGAGGGTCCGATGACCGAGATGGACCCCGTCAAAGTTGCCGATGGTCACGCATGACCCGGTAATTCTTGGGGCTATCTCTTTAGCGTTGTGCGATATTAGCATGATTCCATAGGCTCCTCGAAAAAATGAAGCACTGGATCTATCCCAAAAAGGTGCGGGGTTCAAGGGAACCAACGCACGCAAATTTTGCAAAGGGGTGAAAAAAAGCTTGCCAAGGAATCGGGTTATGGATAGAAAGCCTCTTCGTTGATGCCGAAGTGGTGGAATTGGTAGACACGCTAGGTTCAGGGTCTAGTGGGTTCACGCCCGTGGGAGTTCGAGTCTCCCCTTCGGCACCATGGCTATGAAGGCCCTTATGGAACATTCCATAAGGGCCTTTTTGGTTTGGTAGGCAACTATTTGGATACAATGGACATTCGTGAACACCGAAGCCTCTCAGGAGTATCGCGTTGATATACATTCCCCAGGGATTGGACATTGTTTATGCCGATCGCAAGATTGTTGTGGTCAACAAACCGAGCGGTCTGCTCTCCGTACCGGGCAGGGGACCGGACAACCAGGACTGCGTGGTCAGCCGGGTCAGGGAAATGTTCCCGGAATCGCGTCGGTTTCCCTCTGTCCACCGGCTTGATATGGACACCTCCGGCCTCATGGTTCTGGGGATCACGGCCCGGGCCAACCGGGAGCTCTGTACGCAGTTCCAGCAGCGGGAAGTGGACAAGAAATACATCGGGCTTCTGGACGGACTGGTTGCAAAATCAGAAGGCTTGATCGATCTTCCTTTGCGTATGGACATGTTCAACCGGCCCTATCAGATCTATGATCCCATCCACGGCAAACGTGCCCTGACCCGGTGGCGAAGACTCGGGGTCGAGAATGGCAAAACCCGGGTCGAATTCGTCCTTCTCACCGGAAGAACCCATCAGCTGCGGGTGCACAGCGCCCATCCTCTGGGACTCGGCTGCCCCCTGGTCGGCGACCGCCTCTATGGAACAGGTACGGGTCCCGGCCAGCTTGCACTCCATGCGGGGTATCTGTGTTTTACCCACCCCAAGACCAAAAAAGTCATGGAATTTGTGACTGAACCGCTTTTTTGACGGTTTTTGTTTTCCGTAATCCTGACTTTTTGGGAGTCCATCCCGGATGGACTCCCAAAAAGTCAGGATCCACTGAGGCTGAAACAAAAAAAGGCGCCCCTTCTTGTGAAGGGGCGCCTTTTGAGATCACAGTATCTGCTGACAGCTAGACGATTGTGACGTTTGCTGCTGCGGGACCCTTGGGACCCTGTTCGATTTCAAAGCTGACCCTCTCGCCTTCCTTGAGGGACTTGAAACCACCGCTGTTGATAGCGGAATAATGAACGAATACGTCAGGACCACCGTCCTGCTCGATGAAGCCGAAACCCTTGCTGTCATTAAACCATTTTACTGTTCCATCTGCCATTGTGACTACTCCTTGTAAAAAAATTGTACTGGGTGCATCTTGTTTCTAACATCAGGTGGAGCCACAATGAAAAATGGAGCTTTCCTTCTGTAACGAAACCCAACCGCCACCGTGGCGATTGTTTGCTGCAGAACCCTCAATCCATGAGAACGGCGGGCAAGTCAAGCATTATCTGTAAAAAATTAAAAAAAGAATTATTCTGGATTCATCACGGGGCGACCATAATGGGGTCAAAGACATGCCCGCACAAACATTTCCCTCCTTCCCGAGTGATTTCAAAGGTATTTTCCACCCCGACCATGCCCAGCCCATGTATGCCGATCTTGGGTTCCAGGGCCATGGTCATGCCTTCTTCAAGGGGTTCGTCAAAGCCCCTGGCGATGACCGGGAACTCGTCAATGGCCAGACCGATGCCGTGGCCGATGAAACGTACCTTGTTCCTGCCAAGGCCCATGAAACCTTCCATATGCCCTTCGTCTTCGGCCCGCTTCCAGCATTTTTCGAAAAGTTCCTCTGGGATGGCCCCTGGACGCAACCGCTCGGCGATCCGGGTCTGGATGTCCAGACAGAAATCCTGGGCCTTGCGGGCATAGTCCGGGATGGTGGCATTTTTCGACCAGTACACCTGGGTCTTGTCCGAGTGGTAGCCGTCCACACAGAACCCGCAGTCCAGCGTCAGGGGCTGGTCCTGATCCCACAGGGTCTTTGCATCACCCATGTGCGGGATGACCGGATGGGTGCCTCGCAAGCCCACCGGCCCGTTGAACACGCTGGGATAATTCCCGCTGTCCCCGGCGGCCACGTGGCCCAGAAAGACCTCTTCCCCGAAATGTTCCATACGCATCAGCCCGCAATGACCATGGGCCAGGAAGATCTCCCATATTTTCAGACTGATCTCCCGCTCGGTCATTCCCGGGTGGATATGTTCGGGCAGAATGTCGCACAGACAGTGGTTGTGCAGTTCTCCGGCCTTGCGCATCTTGATCAGTTCCCAGTTCGTCTTGACGGCCCGGGTTCTGGCCAGAAGTCCGTCGCCGGGAACAAGGGTCTTGTCCGCGAGGTGTTTCTGCAGGGAGCGTCCCAGGGACCAGGGCAGACCAGCCATGTCCACGGCCACCGTGTCTCCCATGGGTATGTCGAATTCACGGGTGATGTTTTCGAGCTGGGAGAAAGAGCGGTATTCACCAATACCGGTCAGGGGAGAATCGAGCCTGGCCCGTTCGATCCCCTTGCGGCAGAGAAGAATGGGCTCACCTTCCCGGGGCACCCAGACCAG
>NZ_JBUDSQ010000070.1:0-13868 GCF_054921335.1 Desulfoplanes sp.
GCTTTTTTCTCTGTGCTCTCTGTGTTCTCTGTGGTTAAACCTTTCTTCAAACTTTTCCACCACAGAGATCACCGAGGGGCACAGAGGGAGGACTAAAAAATTCAAGCACCTGTTGCTTTTTCTCTGTGCTCTCTGTGTCCTCTGTGGTTAAACCTTTCTTCAAACTTCTCCACCACAGAGATCACCGAGGGCCACAGAGGGAAGACTAAAAAAAATCAAGAACCTGTTGCTTTTTTCTCTGTGCTCTCTGTGTTCTCTGTGGTTAAACCTTTCTTCAAACTTTTCCACCACAGAGATCACCGAGGGGCACAGAGGGAGGACTAAAAAATTCAAGCACCTGTTGCTTTTTCTCTGTGCTCTCTGTGTCCTCTGTGGTTAAACCTTTCTTCAAACTTCTCCACCACAGAGGCCGCGTCGCGTTCGTCAGGCCCGAAGACGGGCCAGGGAGAAAATTGTGCATTCAGCATGTTATGACTTCCTCAATATAAAAAATCAAAAATAGAGTTGTCGGAAACAGGAGGCGGGAGACCGGAGACGGAAAAGACCAAAAAATTCAGAGACAGTCCTTTCCGGTCTCCATTCTCCGGTCTCCGTTCTCCATTTTTTTAACGACTCGAGCAGGGGTGCCGACTGCCATCACATGGGGGGGTATATCATTAATCACGGTTGCCCCTGCGCCGATAATCGATCCCTCTCCAATAGAGACACCCTGAATAATCTGACTTCCAATCCCGACCCAGGCTCCCTTACCGACGGTCACATTCCCCGCAAGGTTCACTCCCGGGCAAATATGGGCAAAATCTCCGATCATACAATCATGATCAATCGTTGCACCTGTATTTATGATACAATGCTGATTGATTGTCACATCAGGTTGGATGACAGCCCCTGCAAAAACAACCGATCCCTGTCCAATGGTTGCAGAGGCGTCCATACACACGGAAGGGTGCACAACTGAATGCCACGTCCCCCCGGTGTATCGGTTGATTATTTTTTGTCGGATTTTTCCATCTCCGATTCCGATAATAGCAAGGGGATTGACTAAGGTTGCAAATTCTTTGTGACCGCCCAACACAGGAAGGCCAAAAAATGTTGACCCGTGAAGCTCGGAATTATCGTCAAAAAATCCAGCAGGTGTAAAACCGGCAGCAATGATCGTGCTGGCAATCACCTTGCCGTGGCCACTAGCCCCAATGATGTATATTTCAGCATTGTCCACACGTTATTCCTTATATTTCCTGAAACGATCCACTTCAATCTTCTGTAACACCGCCATCCCGAATCTGTTAAGCTCTTCCCCCGCCTATCCCCTTCACGTTCTTCGCGGTAAATTTTTTTCTTTTTCTCACCGCGAAGAGCGCCAAGAAACGCCAAGAAAGACCAGAAAAACAAAAACACTCTGCAACAAAATCATCACCCCTTCGCGCCCTTCGCGTCCTTCGCGGTTAACAGCCTTTTTTCTTTAAACCTAAAACTTAATCACCTAAAGCCGCCTCCCCTGTCAGCTCTGCATAAGGTCTGCTAACCTCACTGCGTTCGCTAAGCATTCACTTTTCCTGCCTGCCCGGTGAAATGCCATTGCTGTTCTATTTCACGCGGGTCTCCAGCCTCCGTCCTCCCTGCCTGCCCGGTGAAATGCTCTTGCCGTCCTATTTCATCCGGGTCTCCCAATCTCTCCTTTTCCCTTTCTCTCAAAGATTTTCCAACTCCGTCACCCATGCATCAAAATGTCTGCATTTCTTGCGGATTGCATCCAAGCCGATGGCCCCGGCAATGGTCGATCCTGAGCCAACTTTGTCGTACTCTGGAATTTCATGCAAAATACGTTTGAATGGAGCCGTACTCGGATTATTATTAATCAGTTCAGGGTTTATGAACTCTTGGGCAATGGCACAAAGTCGGGCGATCTGATCATCGTGTTCAAGATACTCCCAGTCGAACATGACGGGATCAGAAAAGAGCAAAGCTTCAAACTCATGTAACTGGAGATAAGGTATAAACCTCTCATCCTGAATATCTTCAGCAAATGCTTTTTCCAAAAAATCAATTTTACAGTACGGATCTTTTATTTTTTTTATACCATCATACAGAGGAAAATCGTCAGGCAATGCATAAAAATCAAACATTGTTGTAAACCGACATTCCGATGCACTATCCTGCCTTAGCCATGAAACAATATCATTTCTGGCTTTTGTGTATGTTTTCAGGCCACCTTTATATTTCGTATTCGTTTTCTTGTCATGACTCATAAGCACAACCCGAGGAAATGCGTACACGCCACGTTCGGCCAAATGGGGTTTCAAAAGCTGGTTGACAAAACGTTCTTCAGTTTGTCCCTCAACAATAATATTCAGACGAATCATGGCCGGCCCCCCAATGCATTTTTCTCCCAAAGCTCTGCAAGAGAGTACCTGCCGCACCATTCCCGGAGAGTATCTTCATCCAAACGGGAAAAAACAGTCCTTTTATGCCGTTCGTCTCTGTCAACGATGATTACATGTTCCGGGTCGAATTCGTCTACCAACCGTGTCGACTGCGTGGCCATGACCACCTGACATTGTTTCGAGGCCTGACGCACCATACCTGCCAACGAAGAGATCGCAGAAGGGTGTAACCCAAGCTCCGGTTCATCCAACACAATAACCTGTGGCAGCGTTCTGGGAGGTTGCAGCAAAAGAGCTGACAATGCCATAAACCGCAATGTTCCATCAGAAAGCTGATGGGGGCCGAACAAATAGTCCGCTCCCTTTTCTTTCCAATCCAATCGTATATACTGATCATTGCCGCCGTCGGGAGCCAGGGAGAAATCATCAAACTGGGGCACAATTTCGCGGATTCGATTCACGATCCTGCGGTAATATTTCCACTCATCCTTGTTTTCTCGGATAGCATAGAGAAAAGCGGCCAGGTTTCCGGCATCACTGCGAAAATATTTTGTATCATTGATATACCCAGGATTTCTTACCTTGGCGCTTGAAGACGTATCGTGGAACTGAAATACGCGACAGTTCCGGAGCAGCATCAAAAGAAAACGGGAACTCCCCCCTTCCTGTTCGGCATCAGCAATCAGATTCGACTCTTTGTGTCCGGCTCCCAGGTCAATATATGCCGGAGACTCGCTGCTTGTGCGACTCCATTCCAGATATTCGTTTCTGAACATGAAATTGCCGCCAAAGGACGGGGTCAATGTAAACCCATAGATATCCCGATCCATGAGGCCGGACTCAAAAATCAGCCTGGCTTCGATAGCTTCTGTCTTTTTTGAACCAAAATAAAGGATGGAGTCGGCATATCCCTGATCAGCAACAGAGACTTGCAATGCTCCGGTCATCATATACCCCAGCATCTTGAAAAACGATACAAGATTGCTCTTACCGGCACCATTGGCCCCAAGAAAAATATTGATGTCCTGAAAAACAATTTTTTGCCCTTCAGAATCAATAGATTTAAACCCTTTGAGCTCAAGTTTCTTCAACTTTAATCGATCCGACATATGAGAATACCTTTGTTACAAGAAAGAAAAAAAAGAATGGAGACGGGAGAAGGGAAAAAAATGGAGACGGGGAAAAGAATGGAGGAGGGAGACGGGAGAAAGGAGGAAGGAGGAAACCAAAAACAAACGTCCTTTTTCCCGCCTCCTGTCTCCTTATCTTTCCCCGTCTCCCGCCTCCCGCCTCCCTATCTTTTCAAAATCTTTCCTTCCGAACCCGTATAAAATTACACAACATCCCAGAAATTTTTCTCGTCGACTCCAGCAGTTCATCCCCCACTGCCTTCTCAACAATCCCCACGTCAACAGCCAGATACATCTGCGTCCTCAACTCAGAGCAAGACCCTTTCGCAATATAAAGAAAATGCACAAAATCCTTGTTCGTATTTCTCTCATATCCCTTTTACCCCGTGAAATAAGATTTAAGCCGTTTTTTGAGATACATTTTCCCATAGTGGGTCTTCAAATATTTCTCTCGTCGAATAGCACCTTCAGTGGTCAGACATGCCTCATAGTAGATCAACTTGAGTGGCCTTCGGTTTTTTGTCGACTCAACGTATCCTTTTGCATGCTGCTCAAATCTTAGCTTGAGATCTTTGGAGTACCCCACGTGCAGATTGCCATCTTTTTCGCTTTGGAGAACATAGGTATAGAACATGACACCTCAAGCTATTTCACTGGGGCAGGTATTCGATGGAATAGAAACCGCAGCCCGCTGCATCTGATCCCGCAACCCAAAATCTCGACACTCCCTCAAAACCCGATACACCCGAGAGGCCAACCGCATCCCCTCCTTCTTTACCCTGTGGAATCCTCCACAAGAGGGGCGACATATTCGCCATTCCACAAGGCGGGCATCCAAAGCCTCAAACCTACGAACCTTCTCCCTCCCGCCTGCCCGGTGAAATGCCCTTGCTGCTTATTTCAACCGGGTCTCCCTGCCTTTCCCTAAAACCTAAATCTTAAAACCTAAAACCGTCCTTCTCCCGTCTCCTCTCTCGCCCCTAGCCTCTAGCCCCCAGCCTACCCTCTCTCCCCCAACCGTCCCCATTCCCGACACCCATCCGACAACGACGGAGGAAAATCCCTTCCCCGTTCGCCCCCCTTGCATATCAATCCAAGTTCCTTCCCTTTCCTGGTCGCTTTTACTTCCCTGTACTGATTTTTATAATCAGTCTTCTCATCCAGATCTTCATGACCATCAATCCAGTAAAACCATGTCTCGATATTCCTCGTTGGAGAAAAAATCGCCACATGGTTTGCCAGAAGCGCATCAAAATCACCACCGGATGCACAACTCAAAATATTTGCCTTTCTGAATGCAAATCCCAGCTTGTCACCATCGATCAGGACAAGCAGAACCGCCTTCCTTTTTGAAGCACTCCTTTTCAAGGATTCCAGTTCCTCGACAAAGGATTCCCGGACCCACTGTTCACCGGCACCTTTTCCATAAGGTGATATTTTTTGAACGAATTCAACATGCTCGTCACCAAGCCGGGTAATCAGAAACCCTCTGGCAAAATTGTAGTGGTTTCTATCTTCGCAAAGTATGACAAATTGTGTTCTTCCACTTTTCGCACTCACAGCATCTCCACGGATTCCTTCCTCCCGATTCAAAAATCATACACCCAACCACGCTCGACCAGAGCGGCAAGAGATATTCCGCCACTCTCCGAACCTGACTCGATAATTTTCTTAACCCGGGTCGGCCCGGTCTCTCTTTCCCTGTAGATCCAGAGACCGATGTCACGTGCAAGAAAGTTGATCAGTTTCGGGTGATGGGAAACCAGCACGACCTGGAGGCCATCCTCCACAAGATCGTTGAGAGCATCCAGCCAGGGTTGGATTTCCGGAAGGGCCAGAAAATTTTCAGGCTCATCAATGCACAAGATGGTATTCTCTGTCTTGACCCCGTAAATCAGGGAGTACAGCACGATCAACACCCGCTGCCCATCGGACAGTTCATCGAACCGGTAGCAGTGCTCCTGGTTGTCTCCAAAGCATGCCATTAATATTTTAGCATCCCCTGACGGTGCAAACTTCAAATACTTGAAACCGGGAAGCGCCGGCGCCAACTTTTGAGAGATCAAGGCGGTTTTCCCCGGCTCGGCCTGCAACAGGTATCGGTACCAATCGGAAAAATGTTCCATGTTCTCGGACGGTGTTTGTGTCTCCCCCCTGCTTTCTGCCCGCATGGCCATGGGATTGAGCCTGCTCACACAGACATTTCCCATATATTCTTTGAAGGCGATAAGTTTGGTGTTATCGTTTCGCGGCATGACCACATTAAGACCGGACCTGGACCAGTCTATGGGAAAACTCGGCCCTGTGCCATATGCATCATTATACAACGTGGCTTCACCCATTGTATTTTCGAAAATAATCTTCCCGTCTTCCAACAACAATTCCCTTTCGATTCGAGACTTTTTTTTCTCAAGATCATGCGCAATCTCTATCTCATACCGAAAATCCATACCACCTGTACGAACATCAATTTCAAACTTCCCACTCTTCTTTGAAGCCAGCGCACTGATATCCTTTTCAGGATACAAATCATCAACACCAGCCCCCTCAACAATAAACCGTCGCAATCTCCCCAGCACCTCGAGAATAGACGTCTTCCCGGTCCCGTTTCTCCCAAGCAGCAGATTAAAATCCTCCAACTGCACCTCAAAATTAAGCAACGTCCTAAAATTATGTATATACAACCGCGTAATCATAACATCTCTTCCTGTTAAAACAAAAATTTCAATACCGTCACAATGCCCCTCTCGCCTCGTCCCCTCGCCTCTTGCCCCTCGCCTCTTGCCCCGTCCCCTACCTCCCGTCTCCGTTCCTCCCGTCTCCCGTCAGCTCTGCATAAGGTCTGCTAACCTCACTGCGTTCGCTAAGCATTCACTTTTCCCGTCTCCATTCTTTTCCCCGGTCTACAACCACCCACCTTCATCCAATTTTTTCTGATACTCTTCCCGGCTCAAAGGACAATCCATCAACAGGTCGAAGTCCTTGTTCGGGAGCTTGCATTGCTTGGCCATTTTCCGTTGGTTGGAGGGGGAAATCTCACTATGACTGCTACCATGGCTTGTTTTGGTCCAGACAGCTGTTTTTTCGCCCGTCAACAGATGATATATAAATTTTCGGTGGTTCCTCTGGTTTTTGGCGAACCCTTTGCGCTCAAGTGCCTGCTCCACATCTTTCCGGCTTCTTGGATTCATAATGATTTTTCCTCCTTGACCAGATCACGTATTTTCAGCCTAAGCTTCTCGGCACTTTTGCTCATCTTTTCTTCAACATCTTTGCCGTACTCCTGCCAAGCCCAATAGAAATCAGCACAAAATTCAGCCAGAAGATCCTCCCGGTTTTCAGCACCCAGAACAATGCCCAGATCTTGATAATCCAGTGTAAGTTCCTGGCTCTCCTGATCAAACATAACAGGGACACTGAGCTCCTCATGAAGAAGCAACACGTGTCCGTCGGCATGGATTTCCGTAACCTCAAGGGGACTCACGTCAATTTCCTCAATTTCCGTTGACGATAATCATGTTGCAAATCAGCAAGAGCCAGATAGTATACAGTATCCTGAATACCTTTCAATATCTGCCCCAGCAAAGCAAAAGAAATCTGCCCTTCCTGAACAGCAGATCCCTCGACTTTAATCTGAAAACGGCGATTTTCCATCATCTGCCCTCCATGTCTTTCCCTAGCCTGTCTCGCGGGAAGGCGAGAGGGCAAGGGCTAGGGGCTATAGGCGAGGGGCTAGGGGAAGGGGGAAAGGGCTAGAGAAAAACCCGCAGTCATTAGACCTGCAGTCTCTCTGGCAGCTACGTTCCATCGCTCCTCGCCTCTCGCCTCTCGCCCCTACTCTCTAGCCTCTAGCCCCTTGCCTATAGCCTATAGCCTCTCGCCTTCACTTCCTTCATATCAACATCGCACCTCAAGCTGCCCTATTTTGATCACAGGATCGCGTTTAACAAGTTTTTTCAACTTCACATACGCAGGATGCACCTTAAGTTTTGGAACACTGTATTTTGAACATACAACAGCTGTTTCGATATCCTTGCCCTCAAGTTCTTCAGGATGATACTTTCGTACATATTTCAGCGTTTCAAAAATCTGCCTGCATGCGTGAACAACATCCATGCCCTTCAATTCAACAACATACGCTATATTTTTCTCTTCAACCCACAAACCATAATCGCATGCCATTTGACCGTCGACTTTTTCAATAAGGCAATCATCAATATCAACCTTTCGTACAGGTATTTTATTCTTATTTAGAATGACAAACTTTCTCTTCCCTCCAGAAACTGAAACTACCTTACCGGTCAAAACCTCAACACATCTCTTTGGAAAAAAACTCATCACGCATCCTCCATCCCAAGCAATGCGTCAAAATCCTTATTGATCTCCTCGGATGCGGAGTCAAGAAACGTCGGGTCCACGATTCCGGTCTCTTCGTCAATAATATCAGCCAGGTGTCCATCTTTGACAAAATACGCTGAAACACGCTCCCGCTCAAGATGACTGCACTCATGGATACTGGAAACAGGCTGATACTCATTCCGATTTTTGCTCTGTCCGGCCAGCAGCAGATTGTTGATGGAGGCCATGATGTACGGGCTGTGGGTGGTGAGGACGATCTGATTGCCGATTCGACCGGCATAGACTCCCAGTAACTGGACCATCTTATACTGCGTTGCAGGAAAAAGATGCGCTTCGGGTTCTTCCACGACGCTGAAGCAGTCTTCGTTATGCAGCACCAGAACAAACAGCAGCAGCAGAATCCACAGCGATTCCTGCTGACCGGACGAAGCGAACTTGATCTTCACATAATTCTCATCATCGATCATGATCCGCTCTTCGCCGTTCTCATACCGATAGGTGCCATGCAGAATGTCGCCGATGAGCTTCTTGGCCTGGTTCACTCTCTTGAAGTCAATGGGCGTGGTGGTCAGTTTCTTCTGGTCCTCGACGATCTCTTCCAGATCCCTGGAAAAGAGATCCCTCTGATAAAAGATTCGCTGGACAAAATCCTTCATCAGATAGTCGAAATCATAGGAATCGATATTTTTGAGCACCCCGGAAAGAGTCGACACCAGACTCCGCCCGGCAGGGATGAACATGGGCTGGTGTTTTTCCTCAAAAACATCCTGTATCCTTTTCTTGATATCCAGCAGCTGTTTCCGGCTCGTCTTGTACAAAGAATAGTCGTCCGGACTCGTCAGCTCGTGTTCCATGGAGAGCAGGTGAACCATCTTTCTGGTAACAGGCAACAGCTCGTCTTTTAATGCTTTGGAAAAAACCACCCTGGCATGGCCCGTCCCCTTCTCTTTGGAGATGTTGATATACTTGTCCCAAGAGAACTCATAGCGGATAAGAAAATTATCAAAATGCTTTGTCGTCCCGAATATGGATATCAACTGCTTACGGCACGCAATAACAAGATTCTTATCAAACCCCTCATCAAAGTGAATATCTTCCCGCATCGCCTGAAAAAGGACTTCCGGCAGGGACTTGAAGAAGTAGATCGACTTTGAAATCGTACTCTTCCCGCTGGCCTGCGCCCCATTCAGGACAATGATATCGGAAACAGGAAGCTCGACGTTTTTGATCGGCCCGAATGATCGAATGGAAATTTTTTGCATGATTTTTCCTTACCTTTTATGGGTGAGGAAGGGGAGATGCTAAGGGCAAGAGGGTAGAGGGTAGAGGCTAGGGGAAAACCCGCGGCCATTAAACCTGCAGTCTCTCTGGCAGCTACGTTCCATCGCTTCCACCAAACTCCGATCCTCGAACCTCTCGTCTGCCGTTATCCCTGTCCTTGCCTTCCTCTCGCCTGCCGTTATCCCTGTCCTTACCTTCCCTCTCGCCTCTAGCCTCTCGCCTGCCGTTATCCTTGTCCTTGCCTTTCCTCTCGCCCCGAGCCTCTAGCCCCGAGCCTGCCTTTATCCCTGTCCTTGTCTTTCCTCTAGCCCCTAGCCCATAGCCTCTCGCCTGCCTTTATCCTTGTCCTTGCCTCCTTCCCTCTCGCCTATAGCCTCTAGCCTCGTGCCTTTGAATTCCGTCATCGTCTCACACCCACCCCCGCTAATCCCTTCTCGCTTAAAGACTTTCAATACCGTCAAAACCAGAATCTTCACATCCAGCCAGAACGTCCGATTGTCCACATACCACACATCCAGCTTGAACTTTTCTTCCCAGGAGAGGGCATTCCGCCCATTCACCTGCGCCCACCCGGTCACCCCGGGCCGCACCTCATGCCGCCTGGCCTGTTCGGGGGTGTAGCGATCCAGATACTGCATGAGCAGCGGCCGGGGACCTACCAGGCTCATGTCGCCTTTTAAGACATTGAAAAGTTCGGGGAGTTCGTCCAGGGAGCTGGAGCGGAGGAATTTGCCCAGGGGAGTCAAGCGTTCGCAGTCGGGGAGAAGGGTTCCGGAATCGTCGCATGCGATGTTCATTGTCCGGAACTTGTACATGAAAAACGGTTTCCCATGCAGGCCGGGGCGCTGCTGCTTGAAAAAAACAGGCGAACCCATGTGCTTGCGAACCAGAAGATACAAAACCAAAAACACCGGACTGATGAGGATCAATCCAGATGCTGTGGCGATGAAGTCAAAAATTCGTTTCAAGATATCCCCCTGTGTCAGGGAAGTTGTACCCTTCAGCTGTTGCTCGAAAGATCGAGCAGACGCTCAAAAGCCCCAAGAGAAAGACTCGATTGCAGGGCCGGGTGTCGTGCTAAATCTAATGATACTTGGCTGGGAGGTAAGGTGGACTCCAGGAATCCAATAAGAGCCTTTCCTTTTTGGTATTGTCAATAATCCATGAAGAACTACCTGGCGTCCCCAAGGAGGACGAATTGTATTTTTAACCCTGTCTTGAGACTGAGCAGTTACAATATTTCAAGATCTATTCATACATGAACTGAATAAGCTGTTCACCTGTTTTGTTTTGAAGATATATATCTTCAGTCACCCCTTCGGACCGTACTAGACCGGCAATATAGAGAGATTGGCTCGTCTCATCGTCTAGTACTTCGGCAAATGCTTTTCCCATTTTGGGTTCATAGGACTGTATTTTTCGGTAATATTCCTCAAGTCTCTTCAGGTCCGAGATGAGTGCCCGATCAACAGCAGATGCAATTTTGAGAAACGATTCATAATCAATTATCCCGCGCAGATAGGCAGAGAAAACCTTTCCAAGAATGTGTGCCTTATCCATGTTGTCGTGTCGATCTAAGAGAAGCATCAAGTTCTCACCGATCTTTCGACAAAACTCAGGATCCGCCGCGAATTTCTCCCGGAACTTAGTCCTGTCAGAATCACTCACTGCCGCAGTGGCTTGAAGAAATTTGGCTATCTTGCCGAGTAAGATGCGTTCCCTGATGCTACCGACCATGCCATACGCTTTAAAGAACCACCCAAATACTGGCAAATCCTTAAGGAGGCCTTCGTTAAGAGCAGCATCTAATGCAAGTTCTGCCACATCTCCTGCAATATCTGCTGCTCCGCCAGAAAGAGCTGATTGCATCAATGATGTTCCGATGCTGGCTCCCAGGTGAGACATTAGCCCCTCCATCTTCTTATACACTTTTGGTCATTCCTGGCACAGAGGGCTAATGCCTTTAATTGCCCGCCAAAAACGTCCGATTATCCACATACCACACATCCAGCTTGAATTTCTCTTCCCAGGAAAGGGCATTGCGCCCATTCACCTGGGCCCAACCGGTAATCCCAGGGCGCACGTCATGGCGTCTGGCCTGTTCGGGGGTGTAGCGATCCAGATACTGCATGAGCAGCGACCGGGGGCCAACCAGGCTCATGTCGCCTTTTAAGACATTCAAGAGTTCGGGGAGTTCGTCCAAAGAAGTGGACCTGAGAAATTTACCCAAGGGGGTCAATCGGTCGCAGTTGGGGAGGAGGCAGCCATCACAATCACACGCATTGGTCATTGTCCGAAATTTATACATATAGAAGGGGTTGCCGTGCAGGCCAGGGCGCTTCTGCTTGAAGAAAACCGGCGAGCCCATGTGCTTGCGGACAAAATACCACAAAACCACAAGAACCGGCCTGATACAAATCAATCCGGTTGCTGTGGCTATAACATCAAATATTCGTTTCAAAATATATCCCTACCAGCCACGTCTTCCGATCTCCCGCAGTCATCCTTTGCGAAAAAAACAGCTTCTCGTCTCTGGCCTGCCTTATGAAATGCCCATGCTTTTCATTTCATCCGAGTTTTTCGTTTTTCGCAGTTACCTAAAACCTAAATCTTAAAACCAAAAAACGTCCTTCCCCTGCCTGCCCGGTGAAATGCCCTTGCCGTTCTATTTCACCCGGGCCTCCTTTCTTTTTTACCCCCACCCTAATGCCATTTCCAAAACAGCCTTCTCCTCACGAAGCAAAACCATATAGGCTTCGGAGTTGGTCACTTGCCACGCTACGAGTTCACGGCTGAGATTGAAAGTTGAAGAAAGCCCATTAATCACTGTCTGCAAATCGGTCCCTTTGCGCACGGCATCTGCAGCGACACTGCGGGGAAGAAGGAATTCTGCGGCAAAGGCTTTGGCTCGTTTCTCCAGCATTTCAGGGGTTCGACCGCCAAGGACTTCAGCCAGAGGAAGAGAACCGCTCCGGTCCACAAGCAAATGACATATTTCATGAGCAAGGGAGGTACGTCTGCGATGGATATGTTGGCCACGAGCTCCGGAAGCTGCATTGATCAAAACGGCAGGACCATGCCGAGGCCCCCATGCGGCAACGGCCTCAAGTTTTTCTGTTGCACGCTCAAGTGGCACATCCGTGATCTGTACCCCCCAAAGCCGAAGCAGTTTTTCCGGATCAGGTACCGCGTCCCATTCCAAACCAAGTTGTTCACGCAGCCATCCGGCAAGCAGATAGCCCTGTTCAAAAGGACGGCTTTCGGGATCAAGCAGGGACAATGATTCTCGGCTCAATACATCCAACTCCGGGGTCTCGTTGTGAGAAAGCGCCCGGATCGCTTCGATAACTTCCCGCTTTCCTTCCACCCCCAGACCGCCAGGAGCCATCCTGGCTGCCATGGCCAGCTCGCTGCTGTCATCCGCATCCTGAGCGGGCATCTCGAAAAATTCTTCTGGAATCCGTCCGTTCAGGATGCCATCCAATTCATCAGCAGACATTCCACTGCAAAGACGAATCCGCCATTCCCGCAGCCGGTCATCCCGCTTTTCCCAAAGAGAAAGGGCTCTCTCGGCACGTGCGTCCCCTGTCCCCCGAACCTCGTTCGCAATCCACTCACCGAGCTCTTCAAGCACTGTTTTGACATGGGCAAACGGTAATAAAAAAGTTTTATCCCACTCAGGAACTCCCACCTGAACCAATCTTCCCTGACGGAGCAGGAGTACGGAAGGCAGGTAGATGCCCTTGAGGGCCAAAGCCAGATCATGACGATACCTGAAACGGACCAGTTCTTCATCCTCGTCATCGACAATAGTCTCGCTCAGACCTTCCCAGCGTTGCTTTGCCGCCGATTCCATTGCAGTCACATCCAGCGGATTGATGGGAATGGGATAGATCTCCTCCAAGAGCAGCCAAGGCCAATTTTCGGCCACAAACTCTAGCAGATCGACCCAACTCCACTCCACAGCCTGTTCATTGCCGGCGTCGTCTTCCGTCACCCACAAAGCCTCGCCAAGCACCAGAAGCCTGGCTTTGCCCCAGCACAAGCCTTTCCGGAGTTTTTTTTGATCCGAAAGTTCGAACTCGAACTGCAATCCATCAGGAGCGCCGATTATCTTGCGTATTTCTTTTCCCATGCCCTGAACTCCTCAGCAAATCCTTGTTGCTCGGCCATCTTCCGCAATGTGCGCATGATCCAACGCGGAATGGGCGTTCTGCCCTTGAGGTCACCGCGCCAAGGGTAGCCATGATAGGAAATCCCCGGCGTCGTCGGCACAGCCTCATAAATGACACCTTCATGCACACAATACATTTTTTTGGGATATGTCTCCCCCCGCATCTCGTCCACCGGAAGGGGAATCCCTTGGTTCAAAATCTTTTCTGCAATACTTTGCGTGATCTTACAAGAACATTTCCCCACCTGCCCTTTGCTTCCCGGAACAAATCCGGCATAAGGCCGATCCCAACGATGCTTGAACCGACCATCCCCGCGTTCATACTTCCAATCGTTTCCTTTTGTATCCGCAGGCACAATGCAACGTCCTTCCATTTTTTCCTCTTTTCTTCCCTGCCTCACCGTTCAGCTACGCATAAGGTCTGCTAAGGCTCGCAAGCTCGCTAAGCATCATTTTTCCTGACTCCCCGGTGAAATGCCCTTGCTTCTCGTTTCATTCCGGGTTTTTCGCTTTTGTTGTTCCCTAAAACCTAAATCTTAA